>DATFFC010000045.1:0-8466 GCA_035250505.1 Nitrospiraceae bacterium
CCGGGCAGAGAAAAGGTCAGGATGACACCGGTGCCCGGCAGCAGAATCGTGCTGGTTTCGACGAGTGCGCCGATCGGACTCAATTGCTTGATGAGCGCCGCGTGTTTGGCCGCGTCGCCACCTCCCTCGCTGATACGCAGCGAGGCTTCCAGGCAGGTGTCGCAGCGTTTCGCCGCCAACATCACATCCCGGGCGGTCAGAATGCCCACGGGCTGGCTTTGCTTGGTCACGATCAGGAGCGAGGCGCCGGTGGAGGCCATGAGGCTCGTGGCTTCTTCGGTCGCCTGATCGTATTCGATGGAGTGAACGGGCTGCGACATGATGGTCCGCACGGCGATGTCCTGCGGGTCCAATCCAGGGGCGATCACTTTGGTGACGATGTCCGCGGGCGTCATCAAGCCGAACGACACGTCACTGTCCTTGACGAGGAGGCAGGGAATATGTTCCCGCTCCATCAGCAGCGCCGCCTCGCTCACCGTCACATCGCCCGGGATCTGAACAACACCCGGTGTCATCATATGACCCACCACGGAGGTAGAGGAATTGGACATTATCCCGCGCGGCATGAAAGCAACCCTGCTCATGACTCAGCGCGTGGCTCCCCAAGAACCCTCGGGCTCACCGGCCACTGTGCCGTAAGGAAGTATACCAGATGGGTCATGCGACTCCTCCGAAGCGTCCGATCTTGTCAAACAATAACGCAGCCGACTACACTACACAAGCAAACAACTGCCTGTCAGCCCAAAATATTCCATTATGACGGATGCGCATAGTGAATTCGTAGATCGTGCCGGAGGGATCGCCGTTCACGGCCTGGGCCTGTCGGTCGATGTCTATTCGCCGGACCTGTTGGTTCTGGAGGAGCTCCTGCGCCGCCACAGGGTGCCGGTTCAGTATTATGAAATCTTTCAGGCCGCTCTCCCGGCTCTGGAGACGGTCAGGGAGAGGCTGCATGACCGCTGCTTGGCCTACCATGGGGAAGGTCTGTGGGTTTCTCAGCCGGATTTTTGCCCGGAAGCGGAGCAGGGATCGCCGCTATCGGAGGCCTGCAAACAACTCCGCGCTCTGGAAAGCCGGTGGTTGAATATCGAGTGTGCCACGAAGCAGATAGCCGGGCGGTCGTTCGGGACGTACTTGCCACCTTTATATACGGTGGACGGCGCGGTGGTCGCCGGCGAAAACGCGGGAGTGCTTCAACAGGCACTGGACCGCGGTTTCTCGGCCGCAGGTGAGTGTCCTCCACTCTTGCTCTTGGAGATGTCGCCGCTGACCTATTTCGGCTGTGGCTCGCTTCCCGTCCCGGCATTCTTTACAGAACTTGTCCGTTATGCATCCTGCGGGTTGGTGCTGGATATCGGCCATCTGTGGACGGTGTATCGGTATACCGGCGCCTGGCGGGTCCAATCGGTGGAACGGTTTATCGCGGAGTTTCTGGACGGATTTCCGCTGGAGCGGGTCGTCGAAATTCATGTCGCCGGCCTCGCGGAGCATCCGGCCGAGGCGGGTGAGCGCGGTCCGGACGGCGGCTGCGGGGCCTTGCCGCGCTGGCTCGATGCTCATGGAGCGCCTATCCCGGAGCTGTTGTTTGACATGTTGGATCAGGTTTTGAGCCACCCCCGGTTGACGGCCCTCAAAGGCGTGGCGCTTGAAGTCGATACCAAAGAGCCGAGTCTCATCATGTCCGAATTCGTGAGGTTTCATCAGCGATTCAGCACCCTCTTTGCACGTCGCTCGGCGGAGGCTCAGCCGCTGAGCCGTCTCTCCCAAACATCACGGCGCGCGCCGGCCGAGCACTGTTCCGTCAGCCAAACACGAAGACAGACTCTCGTTCGCGACTACGAGATGTATGGGCGCGTCGCGACGGGACAGGCGGAGTCCAACCGGCTGCCCGAACGGGTCGGAACGATCAGTGATGTGGAAGGCTTGGACCGGTACCGGCAGGTCTACCTCCCTCATGAGATTCTTCACTGGGGCGGCGATCTGAACGACATGTTTCCTCGCACGTGCGAGATGGCGAAAGAAAGGGCCGTGGCTCTCCACGATTTTGTAGCCTTCTGGTTCGACCGGCCTCGGGTGGCCCTCAAAACGTATGATTTTTTTCTTCTGAAGATCGAGTACTTCCTGGAATTCATCGCCTTCGTGCTGCCGGACGCCTTGGCCACGGCTCAGCGGGAAGCGGAGGAGTTGCGGGCGGGCTATGAGGCGGCGAATCGACGGGCCGGCTTCCAGGAAATCACCGCATGAACTTTTGGACTGAATTGCCCAGGCCGATTATCGGATTGGCCCCCATGGACGGCGTGACCGACGCCGTGTTCCGACGTATCGTCGCGGCGCAAGGCGTTCCTGACGTGACGTTCACTGAGTTTACCCACGTCGGCGATATCAGCCGCGGGCCCGAGTACCTTCTGGACTCGCTGATTTACAGTGAAGGCGAACGACCGATCGTCGCGCAGATTTACGGCAAGGACCCGGGATTGTTTTATCAGGCGGCCCATGTAGTCTGCGAACTGGGTTTTGATGGCTTGGACATCAATATGGGTTGTCCGTCCAAGAACGTCGCCTCATCGGGGTCCGGTGCGGCGTTGATTAAGACCCCCGATGTGGCCCAGGCGATCATCCGCGCGGTGAAGCAGGGCATTCAGGATTGGAGCGACGGCCAGTCGCTGGAGGCCGCCGGCCTCAAGCGTTCGCGAAGCGAGATCATCAACCGGATGAATGGGCGGCGGCGGGAAATTTCCGGGGTCGATCGGCGGCCGATTCCCTGGTCGGTGAAAACCCGGCTCGGCTGCGACGCCGTCGTCATTACGCAGTGGGTCGAACATTTACTGGAACAACAGCCCGCCGCGATTACCATTCACGGCCGCACCTTGACGCAAATGTATCGCGGCGAAGCGGACTGGGCGGCGATTGCAGCAGCCGCCGAGGTGGCCCGAGGGACGCAAACCTTGATCTTGGGCAATGGAGACGTGCGGAGCATGGACGACGTGGCGCGCCGGGTGCGCGAAAGCGGCGTGCAGGGTGTGCTGGTCGGACGGGCGACACTGGGGGCGCCGTGGTTTTTCCGGTCGAAAGAAGAAGCCCGCTCGGCCAGTCGAACGGCCGCACCGCAGAGTGAACCGATGAACGAGTCGGTCGATGACGTCGACTTGCGCGATCGGTTCATCGTCATGCTGGATCATGCTCGGCAATTCGAAGCATTCGTTGATGCCGATCAGTTCAGAAGGATGCGAAAGCACCTCGGATGGTACTGCAAGGGGTTCCCTCATGCGGCGGCCATGCGGGCACGCATGTTTCAAGCCGAGACCGTACGCGACGTGGAGCTGACGGTGGCTGAATTCCTGGGAGAGGACTTCCTGTCCTCGCTCACGTCCGGTCGGGAACCGGTCGGGATACTCGCGTGACGCGCGCATGCGTTTGATTCTTGCTTCGACTTCTCCCCGCCGAAAAGAACTCCTTGCCTTACTCGAATATCCCTTCGATATCTGCACTCCCTCTTTCGTCGAGCAACTCGACCCGGCCTGTGCCGCGGAGAAGCAGGCACAAGAGTTCGCGCTCAATAAGGCGGCCTCCTGCATTCCTGCGGATGGTGAGAGCCTGGTTCTCGGCAGCGACACCGTCATCGCAGTGGAGGACGAGGTGATCGGCAAGCCTCAGGATCGTGCGGATGCCGAGGCCATGCTGCGCCGCTTGATGGGAAGAGAGCATCGCATCTGCACCGCCGTGGCCGTGGTAGACATGCGCCGCGGAATCCGCGACGTGGAAGCGACGACGGTACGGGTGTGGATGAAAGAGTGGGATGATGCCCGCTTGGCCGCCTATCTCCGAACCGGCGAAAGTCTGGGAAAGGCCGGGGCCTATTCGATTCAAGGCGGCGCTGGCGATTTGATCGATCGTATCCAGGGGGATTTTACGGCGGCCGTCGGCCTGCCGCTGCGGTTGGTTGCGACCATGTTGGCGAAGCGTGGACTTATGGTTCCGGTGGATGTCGAAAAACTCTATCGCGAGCGGCCCTACCCGAATTGGAATCGTTTTGCATAGGATAGTGCCCGCCGCGATTACTGCTCGGCGCGGGAACGGCCGCGCGAATCACCTCTCCCGCGGTCCGAAAGATTGAAAAGACCCATCCCTTCCCCTTACAATGCGGCCCATTGTCCGGCTTCATGTCGCGAGGAGGTCGTCATGCATGGTGCGGTTCGGGAATCCGGTAGGGGCCGACTGGCCCAGGTCAGCGCGGCCTTGTGTTTGCTCGTGATCATTGGCGCTTCGTATCGGAATGCCCAGGCGATCGATGTGAAGTTATCGGTAGAGGAAGCGAAGAAGGCCTTGGAAGCGGGACGCGCGCCCATGGAAAAGGCCAATACGCCGGAAGACGTGAAAAAGGTCCTGCAGCAGGCGTCGCTCGCCACCAGAGTCGGCGCCGATCCCGAAAAGGAGCCGTGCGGGGCGAGCGCCATTCTGCGGACGAAGCGCTATCGCCTGGAAGCGTTCGGGCGGCAGGAAGCGGCGGAGTCCAAGAAGCAGAAAAAAGACGTCCGCATGCCGGAAGAATTCATTCAAAAAGTCGTCGATATGCCCAATATGGAAGTCGAGGTCCAATTGTGCGGGGATGATGAATATTTTGCCGAAAAGGCGGACATGGTGTTTCAGCAGAAGGGAAAAAACATTGCGCCGATCGACATCAGTCCCGCCGAACGCGGCAGAAAGAACGAGGGAGACGGTCCCGCCTACCGATCGCGGTTCACGGCACGCTTTGCTTACGACAGCTTCGACCCGAACGCCAAGACGACCGTGGTGGTCACGCTCCAAGACGGTCAAGAGATCAGATTCGACGCCGACTTGTCCAAGGTCCGATAGGGCGACGCGTCGAGGCGCTTGCTTGAATATCATGCCCGCATGTCCTCGTACGGCAACCTATCCCCTGCGTCCCTGATCCATGTTCTTCTCGGCGCGGCCGGGATCCTCACCATTTTCTACCTTGATCTGCTCTCGGCGCCGGGAATCGCCGTGTGGACGCTCTATATCCTGCCCCTCTGGTACGCCTCCCGTCTCGGCATTTCACCTCGCGTGATTTTGCCCGCCGTCGCCGGACTCTGCACGGTGCTGACCATTGGGGGGTGGTTTCTGTCTCCCCCCGATATCGATCCGGCAATTTCTTTCTACAACCGTACGATCGGCGTCGCGCTCATGTGGACTCTTGCGATCATGTTGATGCGCGCCGCGGGTCTCGATGAAGACGTACAGGCCGTCCAGGACGCACAGGCGCGGCTGGCCGCCATCGTGGAGTCGTCGTCCGATGCCGTCGTCAGCAAGTCGCTCGATGGAATCGTGACTACGTGGAATCGCAGTGCCGAGTTGATCTTCGGGTATCCGGCGGACGAAATGGTCGGCACGTCGATTCTCCGGATCATCCCGCCGGACCGTGTACACGAGGAGACTCATATCCTCGATCGAATCAAGCGAGGAGAGCGGATTGAACATTTTGAAACGGTTCGCCGGCGAAAGGACGGCACGGAGATTCCCGTTTCCCTCACGATTTCTCCGATCAAAGACGCCAAGGGGCGGCTGATTGGAGCGTCCAAGATCGCCCGCGATATCACGGAGAAAAGATGGGCGGAAGAGACCGTGCGGCGCCAGACCGCCCAGCTCCAAGAACAGGCCGCCGGCCTGCGCACGGCCAATGAACAACTCATGAAGCAGACCGCCGCGCTGGAAGCAGCCAATAACGAACTGGAGGGATTCAGCTATTCCGTCTCACACGATCTTCGTGCCCCGATTCGGACGATCCATTCGTTCGTCCGCATCATCGAGGAGGACCACGGCGGGCGGCTCGATCCGGAATTGTCGCGCTGTCTCGGCATTATCGCCAAGGGCGCGAGGCAGGCGGGCGAACTGATCGACGATCTGTTGGAGTTTTCGCGTCTCGGCCGCCAGGCGATGCAGCGGACGCGGGTCAACATGATCGAGCTCGTTCATGAAGCCATTGCCGATCTCCGTAAGGGTGAAGAAACTCCCCGCGCCGGCATCACGGTGGCCGATCTCCCGGCTTGCTTTGGCGACCGCCGTCTGCTGAAATTGGTTTGGATCAACCTCCTTTCCAACGCGCTGAAGTACAGCCGGCATCGCGACCGTCCGCACATCGAGGTGGGGTGGCGGGCGAACGAGGGACCGGAGGAGTCGTGCACCTATTATGTGAAAGACAACGGCGTGGGATTCGACATGAAATACGCGCATAAGCTGTTCGGGGTCTTCCAGCGGCTCCACGGCCAGGAGGAGTTCGAAGGCACGGGGGTCGGTCTGGCGATCGTCCAGCGGATTATTCACCGGCACGGCGGGCGGGTCTGGGGCGAAGGAGAAGTGGGGGTCGGTGCGACGTTTTACTTTACGGTGGAAAAGGCTCGGAAGCCATGAACAACGGGATCGAGATCCTGCTGGTCGATGATAATCCGGAAGACGTGGAGTTGACGCTGCGGGCGTTTCGAAAGAATAATCTGTCGAACAAGATTCACGTGGCGCGCGACGGTGAGGAAGCGCTGGAGTGTTTGTTCGGCACCGGCCGATATGAAGACGGCTCGCCCTGCGCGCAGACCCGGATGATTCTCCTGGATCTCAAGTTGCCGAAGGTAGACGGGTTGGAAGTGCTGCAACGGTGCAAGAGCGATCCGCGAACCAGCAAGATCCCGGTCATCGTGTTGACGTCCTCGCGTGAGGAGCGGGACATTGTCGAAAGTTATAAGCTGGGCGTGAACAGTTATGTCGTCAAGCCCGTGGATTTTCCGCAGTTCACCGACGCCGTGCGGCAGTTGGGTCTGTATTGGATGGTGCTGAACGAGATCCCCGGCGGGTAAGGCCTGATGATGGAGCGGGAGTCTGAGTTGACGGTGCGTGAGGGTGAGCCGATTCGGTTGCTCATCGCGGAGGATGAGCCGACCGACGTCGAATTGCTCGTCCGGGAACTGGCCCGGTCCGGGTACGCGCCTGAATGGCGCCGGGTCGATACGGAGACGGCGTTCCTTGAGGCGCTCAACGCTCCGGTGGATATCATCATCTCCGACAATTCCATGCCCTCGTTCAGCGCCGCCCGGGCGCTGGAGCTGCTCAGGCAGCGGGGGGTGCGAGTGCCCTTCATCGTGGTGTCTCGGGCGATCGGTGAGGAGCAGGCGGTGGCGCTGATCCGCGAAGGCGCGGATGACTATGTCATGAAAGATCGGCTGGGGAGAATCGGTCCGGCCGTGCGCCACGTGCTGGACCAGGCCCGGCTCCGCCGAGAACATGCCGCCTCGCAGGAGGCGCTGCAGCGCCTCAACGAGGAACTGGAGCACCGCATCGCGCAGCGCACCAATGAATTGCAGCTTGCCAATGAGGCGCTGGAACGCGAGCTCCATGATCGCGCGCGGGTGGAGGAGGAACTCCGGCGCCTGACCGATGAACTGGAATCGCGGGTCGCCGCGAGGACGACGGACTTGGTCCGCTCACAAGCGCGGCTGCGGGCGCTGGCATCGGAACTGGTCTTGACCGAGCAGCGGGAACGCCGCCGGCTCGCGACCGATTTGCATGATTACTTGGCGCAGCTGCTCGTGCTCGCGCGCCTCAAATTGGGCCAAACTCAGCCGAAGATCAGCGAAGGCACGGTGAGCCGGCTCTTGCTGGAGGCGGAAGACGCGCTCAAGCAGGCCTTGACGTATACCAGGACGCTCGTGGCCGATCTGAGTCCGCCCGTCTTGCGCGAGTTCGGCCTGCCGGCGGCGCTGACGTGGCTCGGCGAGCATATGTTGCCGCACGGGTTATCGGTCGCCGTGACCATCGCCGAGGATTGCCCGCCGCTGCCGGAAGATCAGGCCGTGCTGCTGTTTCAATCGGTGCGCGAACTGCTGATGAACGTCGCCAAGCACGCCGGAACCGATCGCGCGGCGGTGTCATTGTCCGTGACCGGAGGCAGGACGTTGCGGATTGTCGTCGAAGACGCCGGAAAAGGCTTCGATGCCGCCGCCGCGGACCGGCCCTCCGAGCAGTTCGGATTGTTCAGCATCAGGGAGCGGATGCAGGTCATGGGTGGCGCCTTGGAAGTGGACTCGTCCCCCGGGCGCGGGACAAGGGCGACGCTTGTGCTGCCGCTGACGGCGCGGACGGCAACCGCGGGGAGTGTCGAAGGAGCGATTCTGAATGAACAGGCGGCGGGAAGCGAACGCAGGAGCGACCGGCCGGCGGTTCAGAGCGAGCAGCGTGGTTCCCAACTCAATGTCGATAAGGAATTTTCAGATAAGATTCGCGTGTTGTTGGCCGATGATCACGCGATGGTCCGGCAGGGTTTGCGCAGCGTTCTCGAAAGCTATCACGATCTGCAAGTCGTCGGGGAGGCGCAAGACGGCATGGAAGCAGTCGAGCTGGCCGGCGCTTTGCGACCCGATGTGGTGGTGATGGACGTGAACATGCCCAAGCTTGACGGCATTCAAGCGACCTCCAAGGTCA
>DATFFC010000046.1:0-2062 GCA_035250505.1 Nitrospiraceae bacterium
CTCATCATCCTGGGATAGAAGAAGGGAGTCATACATCATGCAGACAGAGACGCATCCAGGGCATATTGAAACCACGGAAACACTGTTGCGGCTCTATGTGTTCCTGACACAATTCATCGACCGTTGTCAGGATGAGGCTGCGAGAAAGACGTATCCGGAGGCCGAGCTTCAGTCCCACTTGGCCTCTACACGAACAAAGGTGAACGATATCACCAAGGTCAACCCGGTGGTGCAGGCCAAGGTGGAAAAGGAATGTGAGCGAGTCCTCACCTTAGGCGCCCGATGCCTGAAGGGTGGCACGGAAAAGGTCTCGGCATTGGACGTGCTGGATGCGGAGCGAGCCATCCTGAAGAGCAAGACGATTGCGTTAAGCGACCTGCTGGCGGTCTTTCGAGCGCAATAATGCCCGATGGGAACATCGAAAAACATCAACTGGCCGGGCTCGACGAGCGGGAACGTGGGTTCAACCGGCCGGTCGAATGCCAAGCGGGCAGCGCGGGATTCTGCGCTGTGTTGCGATATGAAACCACCCGCGTGGCGGCCGAGCATCCGGAGTCGTCTGTCGAAGCCCTCAAGGAACTCGTCCAAGTCCTGCACCGGCAAGGGTATCGTCAGCTGCGCAGCCAATTAAGTGTCAAGAACGGCGTCTATCTCGGCTCCCAGGAGCCGTGGATCGAGTATCCGGACCCACCGACTGATCCAGAGCCCGCGCCGGGGCTATGGCAAAATTTGGTACACTGGATTCAGCATAAGCTTGCCGTTCGGTAGGATGATTGTTGCCCGACGAGAGCGACGCGATCGGAAAAACGCGCGATTGACATGACGTTCGTTCCTATTCAGGACATCAGATCCGGCGGCGCACCCACCGATTCAAGCGCCGTTCATCCCGCGCCTGTCGAGAACCGGACCCGCAGGCTGCCGCCCTGGTTCAGAGTCCGCATGCAACGGGGACCGGACTATTTGGATATCAGGCGTATCATGGACGATCTCGGGCTGCACACGATTTGCGAAGAAGCTCGTTGCCCCAACATGTGGGAATGTTGGAATGCACGGACCGCGACGTTTCTGATCCTCGGCGATATCTGTACGCGACGCTGCCATTACTGTTCGGTGACGACCGGCCGGCCGGCGGCGCTCGATCTCGATGAACCCCTTCGTGTCGCGCAGGCGGTCCATGCGTTGAGTCTTCGGCATGCGGTCATTACCTCGGTCAACCGAGACGAGCTGGCGGACGGCGGCGCCGCGATCTTCGCAGGCACCATCCGGCACATCAGGCGGGTGATTCCGGCTTGCACGATTGAAGTCCTCATTCCGGATTTTGAAGGCAATGCGACGGCGCTTGCGACGGTCTGCGCCGAAAAGCCGGATATTCTGAATCATAATATTGAGACCGTGCGCCGCTTATTTCCTTCCATTCGTCCGCAGGGGAAATATTCACGTTCGATTGATCTGCTCCGTCATGCCGGACAGTTGGGAATGAAAACTAAGTCCGGACTCATCGTCGGGATGGGAGAGACGATGGAGGAGGCGAGGGAAGTAATGCGCGATCTCCGGTCGGCCGGTTGCGAGATCATGACCATCGGTCAATATTTGCAACCGACGAAACAGCATCTCCCGGTTGCTCGGTTTTATCACCCCGACGAATTTGCGCAGCTCAAAGCCGAGGGGCTGGCCATGGGATTTAGCCATGTGGAGTCAGGTCCTTTGGTCCGCAGTTCCTACCACGCCGAGCAGCAGATCGCCCACAAATAGGTCGTTTTATACCTCTCGATCACAGAAGGGTTCAGCCGGTCGGACGGCAGTTCTGCCGCGAAGACACCTGCGGGAGCACCCAACTACGCCTAGCCTGCTCGAATCCTGTAAACTCGGCCCGCGACGGTCTCAGTACAGAATTCGCCGTTGCCACAGGAGAGCAACGGCCCCGCTGGCTGCGGCAAGTTGTGTTCCCGCTCCCTTCGGCGATTGGCGGCAAAACTCTCAATCCGACCGTCCATAAGCAATGCCGTTGCACGCTCTCCACGTATCAAGGCGATTTCCTAAGCGGCTATGGCGTGAACCTCCG
>DATFFC010000047.1:0-9402 GCA_035250505.1 Nitrospiraceae bacterium
TGCAGCGCGCTTGGTGGGGGTAGATTGAACATGGGACACAGAAACCTGTGACACGGGAGGCCGCGATCACACCTGAGCCCATTACGGCTATATCAGCCACCTGATCATCGTGATTTAACCCTGCAGACTTATCCGTGTAACCGACACAGATATGAACTGAGATTCGGCATGCGTAGTCCGGGTCTCGTAGAGGGCAATATATCCACATGGGAATTAACTGGTACGATGAGATTCAGGCTGGTAATAAACGCATTAAGCGAAGCGTTAGGATCCGGCGATGGAACCGGGGGCTTTATGATTCCGCGCGTTTGTACCTTCGAATGAGGGGTCCCGGCAATGAAGAATCTTCCATTCATTAGAGACTGTATCATTTGAATTCCGACATGGTTGAGCATGTCATTGGGGGAGGGCTGGAAAATAGGCTCACTGATGCCCTTGGTGATTCCGGCGTGGACGAGCAAAGTCCCAACCTGACTCGCATCACCATATGCAAACCCGTACGGTCCGATAAAGCCACCGAAGCCAGCCATCACGTCATCATAAGACTTATTTGCGGTAGCCGTGAGGTTCAACCAGTCGAGATTGGTTTCATCATCAAAGGTAAGCAACTGATCACCGCTCCCCAGAACCAAGTCGAGTTGAATCAATGCCATCGACCACCTCCTGTGCAGACATTGAGAAATATCGAAGCAAGAATCGGTCCCAATGTGTTGAAGTAATTCTGTGCTACAAAGGGCACAACGTATCTTTACTGGTTATGGTGAGAACATCGTTTTCGATACAGGTTGGTTCTTTAACAAGCCATCGTGTCGTGGGCTTAATCCAGTGAACTGCTATCCGTGTGCAGTAAAAGATTTCCTGGAGACAGCTGGGCCACAATACTAACCCAATGAGACTAACCCAATGCGCTTCATAGATCGGCAACCCGAGACAAGTCCGTTGTGAGAACTCGCGATCATTTGCGCAATGATTCCTGTGCCCAAGAGGGTGGAGGGTGTGCTGATCACCGGGGGCCGGACAGGTCTTATCTCAGTATTAGCGAGCGCAACAAATCGCAATGACAGGATACAAATGGAAGCGAACAAAGCAATGCTCGCACTGCATTCCGCAGCAACTGGCGCGGGGATCTAGTATTCCAGCCGGGCTTTCTTGGATTCTCATATGTTTTTTTGCGGCGATTGTCTGAGGGTGCAAGCCCGGCTTCTGTTAGAGCTGACCCATCCCACGCCTACGCCGGGGGCCAAAGTGGTCACGGTTCTGGTCACGGTTGCGAATACCAATTGATCCTTCTTGGTCGCATTTACGTCTGAGCCCTAAACTTATTCGCCTTTTGTGTAGCAGTCGTTCACCATTGATGGTTGTCCGTCGTATATCGATGCTTACATCAAGTACATCGCCTGCGACGCCACGGTGTTTGCTTCCAAGAAGACCGGGACTTAACGGCCGGGCCTGGGTCTTTTGTTACTTCCGGCACTCGACCGGGTCCCATTCGTGGTCCCGCTCGACCGCATCGGTCAGCCGGTCGAAGATATCCGGAATGGCCCCCGTCACACGACTCCAGTTGGAAATCATCGGCACTCCCAAAGGATCTTCGATAAAGGTCTCGGTTGCGAGCTTCATGCCCTTTAAGAATACCTCCACCGCCGACCGTTCTTCATGCCGGTCAAATTGCAGGCTGTTGATCGCCGCATCGTTTTCATAGCGATTGATCGCGTCCTGAGCCGCCTGCAGGTAGGCGGCGCGCAAGGTTTTCAATCCCGCCTCAGACAGCACCATTCCCTCGCTGGCCAAATTCCGAAACAGCGATTTCGTGATATCGACGCACATCTTGAGGAGGCCCTGGTCGGCGTTATCCGGCGACAAGATCTGGTGCTTATGTTCATAGGCGTCGGCGATGTCCGCCTGGCAGATCCGGCGCAATGCGCAATTGCGGTACACCTCCGACAGGACCCCGACCTCGAGACCCCAGTCCCCCGGGATTCGATTGATCCAGGCCAGGTCTCGTACCATGGCGAATTCCCCTGCGAGAGGATAGCGAAAGCTATCCAGGAACGTGAGCAATGCATGGTTCCCGAATACCTGTTGCAGGCTTCTGATGATCGGAGTCAGATAGAGTCGCGTGACCCTCCCGTGCAAGCGATTGGTGACCCGGCTGTAGTATCCCTTACAGAATTCATAGCCCAGGCTCGGGTGGACGATCGGGTAACAGAGGCGCGCCAGATACTCCCGGTTGTAGCTGAGAATGTCGCAGTCATGTAGGGCGATGACATTGCTTTGTCCCCGTGCCAGCACGTAGCCGAACGCCAGCCAGCACCCTCTGCCTTTGCCTTGGAGTCCGGTATCGATCTCGCTGGCCGACAGGAGTTTCAGGATGTCCTGAATGCCGGACCCATCGTTCCAGACGATGCGGACCCGCTGTGGCAGGACGGAGAAGAATTGTTTCGCAAGCCGGAATTCCAGTGGCGAAGCCCGATCCAAAGACACGACGATTTCATTGAGGTACCGAATATCTCTGAGGACTTTGATGATGTTCTTGAGCGCCGCGTTCTCAAGTTCCGAATAAAGCGAGGGAAGGACGAGGGCGATGGGAGCGTTGGCGGCGTGGCGGTCAAGCTCCTTTTCCAGCTTTTCGAGATTGGAGGGTCCGAGCCGGTGCAGGACCGTCACAACCCCATTTTGATGAAAATCGGACATAGATTCTTCCTCGTGCGCAAGAAATCGGCTGAAAGTAATTGTGGATGGCCGCTACAGCCATCAACCGGTCTCTCGATAGTGGAGAATGGCAGACCCGTGCCCGTGACCCGGTGGGCTGATCGAACGAACAGCTATTGCGCCGGCGGGATGACCGTGCTCGTCGCAACCGCTTTGACAATCTTGGCCCGCTTGATGGATTCAAGGAAGCGATCCGGAGGTTCCGGCTTGGGCAGCGTCACTTCGACGGGATACCATCCGGAGTTCATCGGGCCTTTCTTAGTGCCGTTGATCTCCTGAATCAAATCTTCGATGCTCTTTTCCGGTGTCCCATCCTGAAAGGATACCCAGAACATGAATGCTTGGGGATCCGTCTCTCGTCGCGCCTCGGCGACTTGGGGCGGGGGGGCAGTCTCCTTGGGCGACTCCGCTTTTGCTACGGCCGCAGATTTCGGGTGGGCTGCGTTCTTGGCCATCTCCATCGTCGCGAGCGCAAGGCGGGCATGCAGCTCGCGGTTCTTTCCTTCCAGGAGACCCACCTGCTTGGCGAGCGTTTCATTCACGGACTTGACCGACTGCAACTCCTGCCGCATCACTTGCTGATCCGTCTCTGCTTTGGTGAGCGCGACCCGCACGCCGTTCTGCACTTCGTCCGACACGCTGCCTTTGACCGCGTGCAGCTCTTCCTGCGCGGTGACGACCTGAGCCGAAAGCTTCTGCTGGGTTTGCGCAATGGTATCGAACTGGCGGCTTAACTGCAGGAGTTGATCCTGTCCATTCTTTGCGGAGCTCATCACTACTTGCTGATTATCGGCAAGCCGGCTCATCCGCTCCTCCAAACGGCTGAATTGTTCCTGCATCGCCTGCTGGCTCGTGCGTTGTTCTTCAAGAAACGCAGATGATCGGCCTTGACCGACCCAATCGGGAACACGGTCTGCCAATAGGCCGAGGACCGTCGCCGCCAAGATGACTTGACCGATCGCAAATGCGGGAGACCACGCAGGTTGCCGCATCGCCGGCTCAGCAGACGGAGACCGAGACGGCAGTCCCGCGAGACGAGTCCACCAGGATGGAGTGCGCTGGAACGAGACTTTGGCCGAACCACCTTCGACCTTGTTCTGGATGTGCACATGAAGGCAGCCACGATCAAGCGAGATGCGCGCGGTCTTGATCCCTGCTTCCGGCGCGGAGACTCCTCCGACCAGCGCGCCGGATTCATTGCGCAGTTCAAGGTTTTGAACGCTCCGTTCGCGGCTGGCAAACGTATAGGTGGGATTGGACTCGGTACAATCCACCGACCCGACACATTCGTGGTTCACGAAGATCTGCACCCGAGTCGGCCGCTCTTCGCGAACCCGCCTCGGCTGATCTTCGAGGGCGTTAAGCAGATGTCCGCGATAATCGGTGAGTTCTTGTTCCATGAGTCCGTCCTCCTCGCTCACTGCTGAAGAGAGCCATCACGCCTCCCTTCTTGAGCGGTTGGATATGGAGGTTGACGCGGGGCTTTTCCCCGTTAGTGAATTCACGCTGCCGCCTGTCGGCCACCTCTACAAAACAGGTATGGCAAAAGGCCAAGTGCCAAACCCGGTAATCATGGCCATAGTCGTCTTCAAAAAGCTGGCCCCACTTCGGTCCGGAGAGGCAAGGATAATGTTCCGGTTCGCTCTTCCGATAATGGGCCTGGAGCAAATGGAGTAGCCGGTCCACTTCCGAATTGAGCCGCTCCGGCTGATCACGCTGTTGCTCTTCCAGAAACTTTAGGTCATGGTCACTGATGCCGGTTTCCAACATGGTGCGCTGCCAGCCTGATTGCCGCCATCGCTCGAAGTTCTTATAGACCCGCTGGCTCTCCGCCTGACCAAACCCGAGCAATCGGACGACGTTGGCTTGGCCGAATCCATAGATATGGTAGAACAGCGCCATCAAGGCGTCGCGGCTCACCACGGCGCGGGAAGCGAGACCGTCTAGAAATCGCCCAACCGGGGTGAGCAATTCCTTGTGATAACACAGGGGGTCCGGTTGGCTGAACGACTTGGCGATCAGGCTGTCCAAGAGAAAAAACGGCCTGCAGGGAACTTCGGTTCTCCCATATACCAAAAACCGTTCGACCAGTTCATAACCCCACCGAAGAGCCAGTTTCTCGTGCGTGATGTCATCGGCCCACTGTCCCGTCTCCCTGAGAAACCTCCTGGTTTGCGCCGTGGCTCGATCCAGAAACTCGGGGAGACAGCCCAGTACTAACTGATCAAAATCGCTTTCGCTGGACACCACACTGTTTAGTTTGCCGGGAAGCGTCTGACTTTCCCTCATTCTGACACCCGGGATACTCCGATCATCCATGTTGGCCGTTCGACGGAGGAAATGCAATTCGACAAGTTACCCTGTATTAAGACCATATTTGTCCATGAGGGTCAATGGCCTTCGGCGGCCGGTAACCGCTCTAGGGCCGATCGGTGGAGAGTCGTTTCGCCAGCCGGCGGGCTAACCGGCTCATGGCAGGTGACCGATCGGCCGGGTCCAATAGAAGATTCAGAATGTAGGGCTGGGTCTTGTCCGCCATGGCCGTAGCGAGCGCGTGGACGAATTCATCTTGGGTCGAGGCCCGGATTCCCCGGCCGCCTCCGATCAGCTCGCACACACGCTCATAGCGCCACTCGTGAATATCGTTGAAGGGACCTTCGAGGATCTCCCGTTCGGTCGAATACCCGCGATTATTCAAGACGATGACGACGGGGACTTGGCCATGGCGTACGCAGGTGGAAAGCTCCGTCCCGGTCATCTGAAACGCCCCATCACCGACCAGCACGATGGGGCGAAGCGAAGGGTCGGCGAAGCCCGCTCCGACTGCGGCCGGGACGGCAAACCCCATCGAGGTGTAATAGGCCGGTGATAGAAATTCGAACCGCCGATGGACGTGAAGATCCACGGAGGCGAACAATGATTCCCCGACATCCGCAATCACAAGGGTCTTTTCATCCAACACTCGGTCCAAATGGCGGAATACCCCATGCAAGGTGACGGACGCATCGAGCGGCGGCATCGGTTCATCGAACGGTTTGAGAGCAGGTATCGCCGGCTTGTTAAAGGACGGAAGGTGAGTCGCCGCCAGCGCTTTCACGAAAGCCTCGAACCGAATGGTATCGTATCGATGATGCTTGACGGCAATACGATCCGCTGTGGCGTGGACGGTATGGCCGTCCGAGAAAAGCATGGAACGGGGATCCAAGTCTTCCACATCGGAGAGAATTGATCCGAGGATCAACAAACAGTCCGTCTGGTTGACGAAATCTTTGACTTCATCGCGGGCGACCAGCCCGCTGTACACGCCGACATAGAGGGGATGGTCTTCTCGGATGACGGACTTTCCCAGGAGGGTGGACGCAATGGGCACGTTCAGCCGTTCGACCAGTCTGGTCAGCTCATCATGCAGGCCGAAGCGCCCCACCTCTGCCCCGGCGAGAATGACCGGCCGCTTGGCCGACTCCAACATACCCCGCACTTCCGCGATCGCCTCCGCCAATGCGGCGGAGTCGGTATCACCGTCGTCTTCGTCGCGGCTGAACCCAGCCGGGGCGGCAAGCGGAGTGTGAACCATATCGCGCGGGATCTCCACATAGATGGGGCGGCGATATCGCAGAAGCGCAGCAAACGCGCGATCCATATCCCGTTCCGCCGTGACCGGATCGTCGAGACTGACGGCCGCAACGGTCATCCGCTCGAACACTTCCCGTTGCGTCGAGAAATCGCGAACCATATGGTGCAGGTACGGGTTGCGGGCCCGTTCCGACAGTCCGGGAGAGCCGGTCAGCAAGACGACAGGGGAGCGCTCGGCATAGGCGCAGGCAATCGCGTTTACCGTGTTAAGTCCGCCGACACAATAGGTGACGCAGAGCGCCCCGATTCCATTGATCCGAGCATAGGCGTCAGCTGCGAACCCCGCGCAGTCCTCACGGGTGGTCCCGATATGTTTGATAGGAGACGCTTCGATGAGCTTGTATAAGGACAGGACATAATCGCCGGGAATGCCGAAGATATGCCGGACCCCCAGCCGGTGGAGCCGGTCCAAGACCGCAGTGCCGATGGTTTCTCTCGTTGTCATACCAAGTTGTCTCCTCACCACGTCATACGTGTCACGCGGGCTCAGCAAATCACAGCCGGTTCGGAAGGTCAAGCGTGAGGATTTGTTCTTGACGCGGCCGGCCTCCGTAGCAATAAGTAGCGCATGGCTCGCTGGATGTCTTTGCCCAACGGTCGGGTCCGACTCTCGGCCCAGCATGCCGATCCGCGCAGCACCGACCACCCGTGGATCTACGCGGGCCATATAACCGAGACGGTCGGAACGCCCCAGGCGGGCGATGTGGTCGATGTCTATTCCTCCACGAAACAATTCTGCGGGCGCGGCTTCTATAATCCTCACTCGAAAATCCGCGTGCGGCTGCTCACCCATCGAGAAGAACCGATTGACGAGCAATTTTTTCGGGCGAGGCTCGAATCGGCGGTTCGGTTGAGAGAACGGTTGGCGCTTCGGAGCGATGCCTATCGGCTCGTCTATGGCGAGAGCGATCTGCTGCCGGGACTTATCCTCGATCAGTATCACGATGTCGCGGTGATGCAGATGCTCAGTTATGGGCTGGACTGTCGAAAGGACATGTTGGCTGATTTGCTGTTGGAACAGCGGAGTTGGCGCGCTCTGTATCTTCGGAATGACGCCAAGAGCCGGGCGCTGGAAGGCTTGTCAACGGAACGGATGTGTCTGCGCGGCGAGGTGGCGGGGCCGGTGGAGATCGTGGAGGGAGGGGCGGGGTTTCTCGTTGATGTCGCTGAAGGACAAAAGACGGGATGGTTCTGCGATCAGCGCGACAATCGAATGGCCGTCGCAAGGCTCGCGAAGGGGCTGGATGTGTTGGACGTGTTCTGCCACACCGGCGGGTTCGGGATCCATGCGGCGCTCGAGGGAGCCCACTCGGTGGAAGGAATCGATGCCAGCGAAGCGGCCTTGCGGTTGGCGCGCCACCATGCGGGCGCCAACCGCGTCGAAAAACTCTGTCGTTATCGGCGAGCGGACGCCTTCGACGAGCTGCGGGCGCTCGAGCGATCGGGCCGGCGGTATGGAATGGTGATTTTAGATCCACCCGCCTTCGCCCGAAGCCGCCATGCGGTTCGACATGCGCTGACCGGCTATCGGGAACTGAACGTTCAAGCGCTCAAAGTCCTCATGCCGGAGGGGTTCCTTGTGACCTGCTCCTGTTCGCATCACGTGTCGGAGGAAGAGTTCGGGAGCATGGTGCAGGCGGCGGGCCGCGATGCCCACCGACAGCTTCGCCTGATCGAACAGCGATCGCAAGGACCGGACCATCCTGTGCTGGCCGCGATGCCCGAAACCAGATACTTAAAATGTTTCCTTGTCCAAGTGTTCTAGCCGGCTATGAACGACCAGCCCAATCCGCCGCCCGCACCTCACGATCCGATCATCCCAGCATCGGTCTCTTTGCCGGAGATTACTCCCAAAGCCGTCGTGCTGGCCATCATACTATCCGCGGTGCTCGCGGCAGCCAACGCCTATCTCGGGCTTTTTGCCGGTATGACTGTATCGGCCTCGATCCCGGCTGCGGTGGCCTCTATGGCGATCCTGCGATGCTTCAGCCGCTCGAATATTCTGGAAAACAATATTGTGCAAACCGCTGCCTCATCGGGGGAAGCGCTGGCGGCCGGCGTGATCTTCACGATTCCCGGACTCCTGCTCATCGGATATTGGGACTCCTTTGATTATGGGCAGACCATGACGGTCGCGCTCGTTGGCGGACTGCTCGGCGTGCTGTTCACGATTCCGTTACGGCGTGCTTTGATCACCGAGCCGTCCCTGCGGTTTCCGGAAGGGGTTGCCACCGCCGAGGTGTTGAAGGTCGGCACGCGGACTGTCGCTGCCGCGCCTGGAGCGCTGCGTTCGCTCGTAGTTGCAGCCA
The DNA here is from genome assembly GCA_035250505.1 of Nitrospiraceae bacterium. GTDB lineage: Bacteria > Nitrospirota > Nitrospiria > Nitrospirales > Nitrospiraceae > DASSBQ01. Next base: position 8,655 of record DATFFC010000047.1, read on the forward strand.
CGGCCGGGGGAGCGATGAAATTCGCGGAGAGCGGGCTTCGCCTGTGGAACGATTCGATGGAGGGGGCGGTGCAGCTCGGCCGGTCCATCTTCTATGGTGGGATCAACCTGTCTCCGGCATTGTTGGCGGTCGGATTCATCATCGGCTTACCCACGGCGGTGGTGGTATTCCTCGGAGGAGTATTGGGCTGGCTCGTCTTAATTCCCATGGATGAATTTCTGTCTGAGCCGGTGACCGAATTAGCCGGTGTGCCGGGGGCGAAAGCCATTTGGGCGCAGCATACCCGGTATGTCGGCATCGGCGCCATGCTGGTCGGCGGTCTGTGGACCCTGTTTCAGGTGCGCGGATCCATTATGCTCGGGCTCAGGCGACTGGCTCTGGCCTATCGCGACCAACGTAAACCTGAGCAGGTCCAAGGTGTTCTTCGGACGGAACAGGATGCCGGATTGCCATGGGTTATTGGACTGACAGGTCTCTGCCTTGGCGTCATGGCGATCCTGTACCACGCCATCGTGGGGGATCTTATGGCGGCGCTGCTGCTCACCGGTATTATGGCTGTCGCAGCGTTTCTATTCTCCGCCGTCGCCGCCTACATGGCGGGGCTTGTCGGCAGTTCGAGCAATCCTGTTTCCGGCGTGACGATTGCGACGATCATGCTCTCGTCCCTGCTGCTGATTCTTATTCTGGGACGGGCCAACTCTATCGGTCCGGCTGCGACGCTGCTCGTGGCCGCCGTCGTGTGCTGCGC
>DATFFC010000048.1:0-15332 GCA_035250505.1 Nitrospiraceae bacterium
CTGCAATTGCGACAGGTAATCGACGATCTTCTTCAGGGCGCCGGCGCTTAGTTTCTGTCCGAACACCTTGGGCATTTGATTATCCGGGAACCCTTTCACCACATAGGTGCTCGGGGAGATGATCGACTCCATGATGTACTCGGGAGTCGATTTTGCCGTGCCCTTGTACTCCTTATCCTTGAGACGCAACGGGGCGTTGGTACCCTCTTCAAGCTTGGGTCCTACTGTTCCAACTGCGCCCGGGATGCCGGGAATCGTATGACAGGCAACACAAGTCGCTTTCGTGAAAATCTGATCCACCGGTTCCGTGCCATCCGCCATCAGCGTGGTCCCGCCCGCCGCTTTGGCATCACCTTCCGTCGGTGGCTTCGGGCGGTCGGCCTCGGGGATAAACTTCTCGTAAGATTTCACGATCTCATCGAAGCTCGGCGCCTCTCTTCCTTCACGAACATAAAACCAGGTGTCGACTGCAGCCAACTCCGGCAAGGATAATGAGATCGGTGGCTTATGGATAGCCGGCATCGGACTCTCTTTATCGTTGGTTCCCTTCACGCCGTAACCGGAGACTACAAAGCAACTCGGACATGAATGAGACTCGGCAATGTATTCCTGTGCGTTCTCAGCAGTCCCGGAGCCTGGAAATGACTCCTTTTGCACCGTATCTCGAGCCCCCGGGTTTCCCTTATGATAACGGGGGTCTTCCAGACGTTCTTTTCCCGCTCGCTCCGGCAACCCATCGAGGTTGGGCGCCCGTTCTCCCAGCATTCCCTTGTGAAACGCATGGCACAGCGGACACTGTCCTTTCCCAATGGCGCCCTGAACCTTGTTCTGGCCGACCCCGCCGAAAATGATCTTTTCACCTTCGTCGGCCAACTCAGTCTGCGGCATGTTGCTAAAGTCTTTTTTCTCTTCCTTAGGGGGGAACCCGCCTTCGACCTGTGGCAGCCAATTTCCATAACCTGACAAGGCGGCTGCAACCAGGAACATGAAGCCTCCGATTTTGAGAAGCGCGCTGATATTACTGAAGTACAGCCCCATCATAAACGCGAGCGCGGTAATCATCACGAGAGATACCGGTAGTAACCTTGACTCACCGAAGAAATTCATTTTGTAATTCGCGATGGCCATGAACAACATGATGGCCGCGAGAATACCAATGAATGTCTTGAAAATGGCACGTCGGTTGGCGACCGGGTCAGCAATTGTTGCTTTGAAGTAAAAAATCAGGCCGACCAAGAAGACAATGGCAGGCCAGCCTATCGAAAAGGCCTCTTTGAGCAGATCAACCACAGCGTAAACCTCCTGCAAGAGGGGAGGACCCTCGCCCGTCGGCCAGGCAAGGAGTCCGTCCCCGCATCAATTGCATGCTTGGATTAGATGTCAGTGACCAACTGCGGGCTCCGGCGCTCTGCCGGGAACCGGCACCTTTGCCTCAATAGGAGCCTTCTTGGCCCCGAGTGTCCCGAGCCAGAAGACAAAGAGGATGCTGACCCAGAAGAACAAGACGTTGAACGAAATCATGTTGGCGGCGAAACCTACCGTGTGGGTGTAGGCCCAGGGTGAATTGTCGCGCATGATTTCATTGACGTGCCAGAAGAGGCGCACCGAGGAACGGATATAGCCCATCAGACCCATCATCCAGGTGAACGCAGTGGCGAGCATGATGAGGGCATACTGAGATCTTGCTGAGATCTTTCCCCATTCGATCGCCCCCATCTGCTTGGCCCCTTTCATCATGGCCGTGTTCAGGGCGGTCATGAAAAAGAGACATGATAGAGTCGTTGCCACCTGCGGAACGGATAGGCCGACCCGCACGTTCGCCGGAATGTAATACCCATAGATGGCCAGCCACACGATATTGATGTAGGCGAGGGCGAAGAATACGCCCATGAAGATATTCCCGAATTTCGCCCACGATACCGTCGAAACTTTATTGCCTCGCATGTACCAGATGAAGCTGAGGACGGTAGTGGTGATAATGACGTTGATGCCGCCATTCTTCGCGGACATGACGCCATAGTTGCCGAGCACCGGATGTTGCTGCCCGCCCATTGCCTTCAGTTCGGCAGGAGTCATAACAATCGTATGCGGCGTGATGAATACGAGAAATCCCACGACCAACATAAACACCAAATACTTGATGTAGCGCTGATACTTTTCAGCGCCCCTCATACGCCCCAACGCCTGCCACAGGTAATAGTTTGAGCTGAGGAACAGGATGCCGATCATCGTTGCCTGGATGATGAACAGCCACGCCAACAGACCGCCCATCAACGTGATACCCATCTGCTGCCTGTAGGCATAGACCTCTCTCATCAGCCAGTACCCGGCGAAGGGCAATGGGATGAGGAATGCCACGCCAATTGCCATTGCGATGTAACCCATCCAATCATAGTGGGCTCGTTCTTCGTCATTCTTGGCGGACAAAAAGCGATAGGCCGCATAGGCAGCCACGACGCCGCCCCCGAACGCCATGTTGCCGAGAATCCGGTGAACGTTGAGCGGATTCCAAAGCGCGGTGTGCAGCACATGCCAGATGTTGCCGAGAAAACGCCCCTGCTCGTCCACACCGGCCGGCGACATCATGAACCCGATCCACGAATTCGCCAGGAACATCAGCACGGTTCCAATCACGTTCAGAATGACGGACATGCTCAAGTGAATCCACTTGAGGAACCCCTCCTTCATCTTGTCCCAACCGTAATAATAGATGTAAAGGGTTCCACTTTCCGCCACGAACATCAGCGCGTAGATGTGCATGACTGGCCGGAAGATACTGGAGAGATACCCAAAAAATGCCGGATACAACGTCAGGAAGGTAAAGATGAGGATACCGCCGAGGATAGCGGTAAGCGAGTAGGCCGTCAGACTGATTTTAATGAAGTCATAGGCCAATTGGTCGTACTTCTTGGCCATCGCCTTGTCTTTGGCCACCACTCCCATAAACTCGATGACCATGCAAAAAATAGGGACCGCGAGGACAAAGCTTCCATAGTACAGGTGCTGCTGGTTGGCGAACCAGAGAAGAACCCGACTTTCAAAGTTATATCGGGGGTAATCCTTCTCGCCGTCGGTCGTCTTTGGAGCAGGCGCACCGCTGACGATACCCTCTATCTTGTAGTACACATCTCGACCCTTCTCCACCTTCTTGTCCGCCTCACCTTCCTTCTTCGCAGCATCGGCGGGCGCTCCAGCAGGAGCTTCGCCACCACCACTTGCCAATGCGGGAAGAGAAACGAGGATCGGCATGAGGAGGAGGCCAACCATCGCGCCAAGCGCCATGATTGACAGCAGCTTCTTTCGGGTTACGTGACCCATGGTTACCTCCTTAAGATACATCCACCACAATGTGTGACCAAACCGAAGCCGTCCGCTATTGGCGGAACAGATACCAATAATCCAATCCCTGCATGTCCATTAAATAGTGGTTGACTGCGGTGAAGTACACTAAACTAATCACAAGAGATACTAAGACATATAGAATTGTTTGGCCCATCTCAGCCCTCCCCCAGTTTCAATTCTAGAGTTCAATGAGATCCTTAATCAAATCCCCCCTGCTCAACACGGACACTGGATGCCCGCAAACCAGTAGAAGAACCACAGACCCAGTGCGCAGGTCACATAGAAAATCATCTTGCCGATCTTGATCATCGTATCGTTCTGAGCAGCAGCTTCCATTGCAATTCTCCTAGCGATTTATGAAAGCATTTTGAATTGACACACCATCAGCCCTGTGTTAATCAATTCGTCCTGATTTCATCATTCAAAACGGTATGATCGATGACTAAAAGCTCAAAAGTGTTCGACATTATAGTTTTGGCCGGAATGGTTGTCAATATCATTTTGGCCGTGTTTCTCATCCTTTACTACTTTGATTTCTTGTGATTTTCCCCTCCCGCAGCGGTTCGTAACCCGCCTCCATTTTTCACCTCTTGGGCGCAGCGAAAACCGATCGTTTCGTCCCGAAAATCGGGCACCATTTTGCTCCGGCTGGTGATGCGTAGGTCCGAGCCCGAACTGGTATAACCAGCCCCGCGCAAGACCTTGTACGTCCCATGCTCCGGGCTGCGCGGATTGGATTCAGCGGCTTCGCGGTAAGCGTTTTCTTGATACCAATCATCGACCCATTCCATCACGTTTCCCGCCCCATCCATGACCCCAAATGGGCTTTCGTCGCTCCTGAACCGGCCGACCGGAGCCGTGACCTCGAACCCGTCATCGACTCGCGCCCAGTTGGCAGCGCTGGGAACCTCGACATTTCCCCAGGGCCAGAGGCGCCCGTTGAGTCCTCTCATCGCCTTTTCCCATTCCGCTTCCGTCGGCAATCGCTTGCCTTTCCATGCGCAATACGCCTGGGCATCGTCCCACGAGACGTACACCACCGGCTGATTCACCCCGCGCATGCGGGTCATATTCTTCGCATAGCGGGAAGGCGGAGCGGATTTGCGATGCCCGGTCGCCGCGACAAAGGCGGCATATTGCGAGTTCGTGACCTCATACTTATCAATCATGAAACTGCCGAGATAGAGCGTGCGCTGAGGTTGTTCGTCAAAGCCGCCCTGATCCGTGCCTCTAATGAAAGGACCGGCCGGAATGAGCACCATTTCTTCGGCAATCGGTTCATCATTGGAGTCGGATTCCCTATCGGCATGCTCAGGTTTTTCTACGTAAGCCGGCGGTTGTTCGTACGGCGTGAAGATAGTGCCTTGAATAATGCCCATGATGGGAAGGCTGGCAGCAGCGAGGACCGCCAGGAGGAGAGCAATTTTGAATTTGGTTTCGAGCATGGCTGGACCAATTACTTGGCCAGGGCATCAACCTCGACGTCTTTCGCACAGCGAAATCCGACGGTGATATCGTGCCGCCATGGTTTCGCTTGGAAGCGTTTCGAGGGCCTCGCGTTCTTCTTCGTTTCACGCCATGATCCGCCGCGGATGACTTTCTGATCGCCCTGCTCCGGACCCTTCGGGTCGCGATACGGCGACTTCTGATAAAAATTTTCATCGTAGGAATCGGCCACCCATTCGCCGACATTGCCCGCCATGTCATACAATCCATAGGGGCTGCGTCCCGTATCGAAGGAACCCGGAGGAGCCAGATACCGGAATCCGTCTTCATTCCCGTCGATGTTGGCATGGCCCGGCAAGAATTCGTCACCCCATGGATATCGACGTTTTCTTTCTCCGCGTGCCGCTTTTTCCCACTCGGCTTCGGTCGGCAACCGTTTTCCCGCCCATTTGCAAAAGGCCTCCGCATCATCCCACGTCACCGCGACGGCGGGCAATTCCGGCTTCAGCAGTTTTGCCGGATCATCCTCGAACACTTCAATCTTCCGCGGAACACGCTTCGTCATTTTGGCAAACCGATCGTACTCGCTTCGGATGACCTCTCTCAGGTCGATAAAATATGGTTTGAGATAGACTTGATGCTCGGGCTTTTCGTCGGGATCGCTGTCGTCATCGCGACTCCCCATGACAAACGGTCCTTCGGGAATCTGCACCATCTCGCGCCCATCATCTCCGACCAGTATTTTGTACATGGAGAAATCTTGTTTGGCGGCCGTCACCGTGGCGGGCGTCTCCGTCTTGATCGACACCGCCATGTCGCGCATTTTCTTGGATTTGTAGGATTCGTACACCAGGCCGACGATCATCAAGATAAACGATGCAAACACGAATACGATGGAACCGATCAAAACCGCACGATTTTCCATGGTCCTGCTAGCCTCACGATTCGGTCAGATATTGTTGTTCGGATGGGGCTCGACGGAACCGGATGAAGCCTTACGCGCAGCGCGCATATCGAGCAGCATAGAAATCTGCACGCCAAGAAAGCCTCCCATAGCGGCGCCTGCCCCCGCTCCAACTGAGATCTTATCGGCACCTGCGACCAACCACGCCAACGCCCCTCCCACGGCCGTGCCTATCAAGATGCTGATGAGGAACCGCCTTCCGCCCAAAAACCCTACGACGGCCCCAAGTACGGCTCCTAAACCGGCGGTGAGCGGAACCGAAGCTTCCCCCATGATCATGCCGATGAGCGTTCCGACGGTCCCCATGACCGCCACGCCGAACACAATATCAAGGCTCTTCCTGAGCGAGACAGATGCCATACGAAATGGAGTAGGCGGACTGGGACTGAGTGCGACGGTGACCTATCAGCGCGCGGAAACGGCCGCAATCGGGCCGAAGTCGATCTCAACGCCGGGTCCTGCAAAGATTGAAATGCCCCATGCCTTCGCAGCGGGCTCATGTTGGTGGATGCGTTTGAAATCCTCATACACGTTCACTCGTTCCTCGACCCATTCGCCGAGGGGCGCCATGCCGCCCTGCACGACGATCTCCGATCCACTGAACATCCCGCCTTCCGTCAACGTACCTTCGGGCTTGGTGGCGCTCCACACATACTTGGTAAAGACCGGAATGAACAAGAGATCGGTATCCAACGATGCATAGATGACGGCAATCGGTTCTGATCCGGCCGGCGCCTTGTGCAAACGCCACTTCCATGTCAGGACCGGATACTGTTTCGGATCCCACTCGATTTTCCGCTTCTTGACTCGCTGGCCGGCGTCTTTCGCCGCCAAAAAATTGATGCTGTCTTCCGACTGAATTTTGTAGGCCTCGCGCCCCTTGGCATGGCTGCGCTGACTTTCATGTTGCCAATCGATGGGGAATCCTTCCGGATCCTTCGACCGAAAATCCTCCAACACCAGCGTAGCGGAATCCCCGGCAACGGCCGGACGAGAACCAAGCGCTCCCATTGCCAGCATGAACGCGGCTGCCACTCCTATCGCACCAACCGCCTCAAACAATCTCATCATTTTCCTTTCATGCAAATCAAGCTTCCTGCGACGGAGAGGGCAAGAACGCCGCCCCTTTCTCCTCGTGGGCCTCTTCCCGCATCACCGGCTGCCGGCCGCGCTGGCAGAGCCAAAAGAGAAAGAGGACCCCAGACCAAAAGACCGCCATGTTGACGGTCACCATTTTCGCTGCAAAACTCAACGACGGAGTGAAGGCCCACGGCGAGACATCGGACATGACTTCGTTGACATGCCAGGCTAAGCGGCCGGAAGACCGGATATACCCCATCAATCCCATGACCCAGGTAAACGCCGCAGCCAGGCCGAACAACACGATCATGCCGCGCACCGAGATCTTTCCCCATTGCACCGGCCCGTGCAAGATGGCTCCCCGCAGCATCATATGATTGACGACAATTCCGAGGATCACCACCGCCAATGTCGTCACGGCCTGAGTGGTGGACAACCCCACCCGGACGCTGGCCGGAAGGTAGAACCCGTACACGGATAGCCATATAATATGAGCCACACCCAAAGTGAAGAGGATCGCGAGCAGGAAATTTCCGGTTCTGACCCATGAGATCGTCATCGTCCGATTGGCCCGACGGTAGAAGATATAACTCAAGGCCGTAATACAAATCATCACGTTCACTGCACCGTTCTTCGAGGACATCACGCCGTAATTCCCCACGACCGGATGCTGTGCACCGCCCATCGCCTTGAGTTCGCTCGCGGTCATCATGACCGTATGCGGCGTGAGCCAGATGAAGAGGCAGCCCATCAGCGCGAACACTAGGTACTGGAAGTAAGGCTGATAACGTTCGCCCCCCTTGATTCGCCCCATGCTCTGCCAGAGATAATAGTTCACGCCAAGAAACAGCGCGCCGATGAGAAGAGCTTGGACGACGAACAGCCACGTCAGCAGGCCGCCCATCATCGTGACGCCCATGCTTTGGCGGTAGGCATAGACCGAGCGCATCAGCCAATATCCGGCAAACGGCATCGGCAGCAGTGCGCAGACCGTCACGAACAAAAACAGATACCCGACCCAATCATAGTAGGCCCGTTCCTCGGCCGTCTTGCCGGTGAAAAAACGATAACAGGCGTACGCCAGCACCACCGCTCCGCCCGACATGATGTCCGCAAGAAATCGATGCACATTGAGCGGATTCCAGAGCGCCGAGTGCAGAAGGTGCCATGCATTCCCCAGATAGCGGCCCTGCGCGTCCACACCGGCCGGCGCCATCATGAAGGCGGCCCAGGAGTTGGCCAACAACAAGAGCGCGGTTCCCAACACATTACAGAGCACTCCAATGGTTGCGTGCCCCCATTTGAGCGCAGGCCCCGCCAGGCGATCCCAACTGTAGTAGTACAGGATCATGAGCGACGTCTCCCCGAGGAAAACGAATGCATAGACCGGCATCATCACCTTGAACGTCGACCCCATGTAGCTCATGAAACTGGGATACAGGGCGATGAAGAGGCCCAACATGAGGCTTCCGACGATGGCGGTCACGGAAAGCGCCAGCAGGGCGACTTTCAGCAAGTCGCGCGCCAATTCATCGTAGCGTGTCGCCAGCGCCGGATTCCTCGTGATGAGACTCATGAACTCCAGCAGTACACAGAAGATCGGGAGGGCCAACACAAAACCGGCAAAATACGTATGCTGCTGCGTGACGAACCAGACGAGCAGCCGATTATCGAGCGAGCCATAGCGGGGGTACTGAATATCCGCGGGCGGCGGCGCGGCGGGTCCAGCGGCGACACCGGGTGTCTGGAAATACACGTCGGTAGCCGGCTCGGCGGCGGCAAAGCCGTTGTCCGGGCTCCAGAGACAAAGGCCGATACACGCGAAAATCGGGAACCCATACCGATAAGCAACGTCCGAAATACGAGCCGAACACGTCACAGCGTTACACCTCTTGCCTGGAATTTTCCAAGGTCGCCCGCACCGCTGTCTCCGCCGGGCGAGTTCCAATCCCCGACCGGCCGAGAATACCCATGACGAATGGACACCGCAGGAGCGACGCCGGGACCTCCTGGCGGATGCGATCCTCTGCATCCCGCCGGTGTCCGAGATAATACCCGTAGAGCCCCATAACCGCACCGATCACCCCAGCCGATGCGATCAGCACATTCACGGATGGATTGGTCTGCCGGAGGGGGAACAGCAGCGCTCCGATCAAGACAAGATAGTAGGTGGCGGCAAATGCTAGCCCCGGCCACCACCAAAACTTCAGCAGTTCACCCCAGCCCGCAGCCGTCATCACCTGCATCCATCCGCCGTTCCTCTCCCGCCCGTCGAAATAGGCGAAGACGGTGACCGCTCCCGCTACCATCGTCACAACCGCGACCTGCGCCATTAAACTGACAGGCTCGGGGGCGATTGAAGCCATGACTGTCGCGAAGAACCCACAGGCCACAAGGCCTGCCAATACCCAGCGTGCCAACGGCCATCCCGACTCGCTGACCAACCTCCGAAGCGCCACGCCGTCCGGAAATGTCACGAACGGCCTGCCCGCGGCTTGTAGAAATCTTACATGACCGATTTCAAACGCATCCCTGGCCACCGCCGTGCAGGAGATAATGATCGCCATCATGGCCGGGCCATCCGGATGTAGGCCGTAGTCATACCCGACGAGCCACAGTAGGGCCAGGACAAGCAAGGAGAGTTGCACGCCATATACAAATCCCACCCATCCGACTATCCAAAACAAACGGAACGTGCCGTCCACAGTCGCCATCTTTCTCAGTGAAAGCCGGCGGCCGACCTGATAGGCACACACTGCGGTGATGGCTGAAACGAGCCCGCTCAAAGCGAGCAATGTGATCGGATCCCCGACCGACATGACGTATTTGGCCGCGCGGTACAGAACGAAGGCCGCGAGGCCCGGCACAAACATGACCAGTCGTTTTTGTTTCCGTACCGCGTCCTCAGTGACGGCAAGCGTCAGGCTGGGCAAGACACGAAGCGACAACCGATGCAGCATAGGAGTCGATCATGAGTTGTGAAGAACGGTGAATAAAAATGATGAATGACCGGCCTGAGCGGCGAGCGACGGTTTCATTTCACCCCACATTCAACATTATTCCAGATTCCAGGTCATTCTGCTTTCTGCCCCATCCCAAAATATCGCGCTTTAACTTCTTCCATCAGCGCAACGGTGACTCGAGATTCGCCGCGCTCACCCGCCGTCCGCTCGAGTTCGACGCGCGCCATTGCCCGCACAGGGGCCGGCACATTGGCCAACCGCCGTTCGGCCTCCGGCTCCCAGGCGACCGCCGCGCCCGTCCGCGCTTGCATGAAGCGGTCATAGGTGATGACCCGCCATTGCATAAGTCGCGCGTAGGATTCTACCTCATCCCGGACCAACAGCGAGGCATAGGGAGGAATTCGATCCAATCGATGCTGCGCGTCATTCGTCCACATGGTCCGATCCACGAACCGTTCGGCCTGAGCGGCCGGCGCTTCAAGGCCGACGTGTAACCCACACCCCCGACATTCCCAGCGAACAAACCACCACTCGTCACCGCCGTCTTGAGCCCGCTCTTCCAGGCCTTCGGTATGCATCCATCTTCCGCACCCACAGACGAACATGGCTTCTTCACTTTGAACGTGCAGTTCGTGCCTATCCGATTTTTCCGGGATACAAAATGTAGAGCATCGTGTAGGTCGTCGTCCCGGTGATAAACAGGATGCAATAGATGACCATGGTAAACCGACCGAGCGTCCGGTGGCGATCCGCCCCATTGGGCCAGATTCGCTGGATGGCCATTTCGACCGCAAACACAATCGCCGCAATCAGCAGCAGGCCGATGTACACCTCCATCTTTCGCATGGAGAACCCCGCCGACATGATACGTGAAAGGAACAAGACCGCCACCAAGGCGGTGAGCGTTCCGAAGATGAGGCCCACCTTCCGCCATGTCGTTTGAAGCACCGATTCCTGAAGGACCCGTGCCCCTCGAACCACTGCTTGCGAGCGAAATCCCAGGATGATCATATAGATCGCCATTACTAGACCGATGATCACCAGGATGATGTGAATGGTCAGGATCGGAATGAAGACATAGTCATATAAGGCCTGGGAACCTCCAAATCCTTCCTTACCTTCAAACGCCAATACACCAAGCTGGCGGAACAAATAGTAACTGGTGAAGAATCCGATCATCGCCACCATGCCGCCCAACATAAGCCAATGGTGCGCATGACCTTGACGCCGCCTGGCCTGAATCCATCCGACAATAAAGAGGCCGGTAAACAGGGTCGCCATGATCTGGCTGAGATCGGCCCCAACAGTGGCATAGGTGCCAAAGAACCCCGGATTGCGCAACCAGTCCATCATCACATCCTTTGTCGGAGCTTTCTCGTCTCTCGCCGTCCATCCGTCGGCCTCATCCGTGACCCATCAAGCGGCGCTCGGCTTGACCCCTTCGACGACAGCGGACCGTTCCAGCTCAGTGATCCGATCGAATCCGGCTCTACGCATCCATCCCATCGCGTCTGCCGCGCGATAGCAGGCGCCCTGTTCCGTATTGACAAAAATATGAACCGCAAAGGCCGTTGTCCAAGCGGGACTGGTCCCGGAAGAATCCAGGTACCGATCCTTGATTACGAGACGTCCACCGGGCACAAGGTGAGCAAAGGCTTTTCGGACCAAACCGGCGTTCACTTCAAAATTCTGATAATGCAGCACATCCGACATCAAAACGAGATCGTATGGTCCCCCAAACCCGTCCTGGTTGAAATTGCCCGCGACGAGGTTGATCCGGCCCTCCAGCCCGGCTTCCTTTACAGTGCGTTCGGCGAGCGGTAAGGTGGCGGGAAGGTCAAAGACCGTTGCAGTTAATTGAGGATAGACCTGACAGAAGGCAATGGCATTCGTGCCGGCGCCGCCGCCAAGATCCAGCATCGTCCGTGCCCGACCCAATGACAGCCGCTTGGCCAGTTCAGGCCCGCTTTGTCTGCCGATCCGATGCAATACGGCCAGGACGTTTGCGCCCAGGGCGGGATCCGTTTCAAAAACATGTTGCTTCACCGGCGACTGTCCGGTTCGAACGGCCTCTTCGAGCTTGCCCCAGTTATTCCATTCGGCATCGTGCAGCAACAAGAGATGCCCGATGTACTCAGGAGAATGCCTGACCAGATGATCGCGAGCGACGGCAGAATTGGCGTAGCCATCCCCATCTTGTCGAAGCAGCCGGAGCGCCACCAACGCATTCATCAATAAGCTTAATGCCTTGGCATCGGCACCGATCTTGCCCGCAACCTCCGCCGATGTCTTCGTCTGCTGGTCCAAGATCGTAAACACATCGAGCTTGACGGCAGTCAGCAAAATCTTGGTTTCCCAGTAATAACCCAGCTGAAAGACTTCAGCGAGTGAAAGTTCACGCGGCACGCGCCGTTCCTCCATCAAGCCTGCGGAAATTTTGGCATCTTACCCAGTTCGGAAAGAGAAACGCAAGGATCGCAGCGGCGGCGGAATGCCGGCAAGACGTGCCCAATGCGCAGAGATGGAACTCGTGATTCTCTGCCCGGTGTTTGGAAATCCGACAAAAAAACGGGGGCAGCGGCCGACTCAACCGCTGCCCCCGTGATCAGTCAGTTCTACTGAAGCGGCTACTTTTTCACTTCGGCCTTCACGTCGGCCTTTCCACCCTCCGGCACATCCACTTCCATTTCGACTTTCCCGGCGAAGGGATGCCAGGCAACGATTTGATGCTTGCCGGCAGGAACGTCCTTGATCTCAAACGTCCCATCGTCCTTCACCACCGCATGGTGCGCGTTCCAGACCGGCAGAAAGAAGCCCTGCATGAACTCATGCTGGTCGCATTGCAGTCTGTACGTGGTCCCTTTCTTCTCGGCGCCGCCCTTGAACTTCACCGGCTTATCCAGTTTGTCGCCCTTCTTCGCGAGACCGATGTTGAAATCGGTGGAGGAAGTAGACCCTTTGACGAAGAAGCTGTGCGGATTGTGGAGCACACCCTCTTTCGATTTGGGGTCATCAGGATCCGCATCATGGTTTTCCACCCGGAAGCTTTTCTGGGCCACGACCACTCCGCTGAACGGCAAGAATTGGCAGAACTCGGCAACGACATCGGTGCCTTTAAACCCATCGACGAACGCCTTATCCTCGATGTCGAGAACGGCCACGACGGCATTCTTGAGGCCGCCGTCCTTGCCGACTTCGATGGTCTTCAGGAAGCGCTTGTCTCCGTCCATCAATTCCTTGTTAGGAATCTTGGGACAAAACTTCGGATTCGGGAACTTTGAAAACAAAAACTCCTTCTGTTCCGACTTCCCGGCGAACGTCACCTTTCCGGCGATCGTCCCGCCCGCAAACGAGGTGAGAGGCGCAGCGAGCAACGCCGCGGCTGCTACACCAAATAGGACTGTCGTGGCACCCTTCTTCATGTCACTGCCTCCTTGTGATAAACATTAACAAACCTTGCCGCAACGTCACCAACTCGATCCGGGCGGAGAGGACCGGTGACCTGCCCCCTCGTAAATATGGACGTTCGGTGTGTGGTTGGTATGTAACCGTACCCGGATTTCAGGTAAGCGAAGCTAACTGTATACTGCATCATATAATGTGTGTCAACACCAAATCTACGCCGGAAATCCCTTATATTTTGGGCGTCTTCATTGATTTCCCCACGCTGGTTAAGACTCGCCCCAAGGCCCCGCCGGCGGTTGCTCGCACCGCATCGTCCTCGTCGTGCAGGGCATGCTTCAAGATCGGAAGGACCGCCTCCCCGCCGATTTGCCCCAATGACCTGACTGCGGCGATCCGTGGCCGTGGAATGGGGTCCCTGAGTATTTCGCTGAGGACGTCGATGGCTATGTCGCGGCTTTTTCCATCGGCCCGACCCAGGGCCTTCGCCACCGCCGATCTGGTTCCCGGGTCCGGTTGCTGCAGCAATCCGGTCACCGTACCCATAAAATCTTGGATAGGCGCTCCAATTCGGAGCAATGCCGACAGCGCGGCAGCCTGCACGATTGGATTCGGATCCGACAAGGCCTGTTTCAGCGGAGCCACCGAGCCTTTGTTCCGCAATTCCCCGAGGCTGATCGCCGCCGACGTTCTGACCGCGGGAATCTTATCCTTCAGCGCCTGTTCCACAACCGCGAGTCCTTCACTTCTCCCGAGACTTCCGAGCGCCGATGCAGCGGCGCCTCGAACGGAGGGCTGCGCATCTTTCATGGCGTCCAACAAGACGGTGAGACTGCGGTCGTCTTTGAGCTCTCCCAACAATCGCAGAGCCGTCGCCCGCTCTTCCGGATTCGCGGCGGAGGTCGCAGCCCGCACCGCATCCCACATCGCTTTTCGGCCGGTATGATAGAGGGCTCCGGCAGCCGCCAGTCGGACCACCGGTTGATCATCCTTTAAGGACTTTTCGAGCAGCGGCACCACGGTCGGGTCGCCGCTCTGTCCTAACACCTTGAGCACGGCGGACTTCACGAGTCCGGCTTGATCCTCCAACGCCTTCCGTAGTCTCGGTGATCGGCGCCCGGATTCCGTCTTACCCAGGGCTTCCACTACGAGCGCCCGAACGAGACCTGAGCCGTCACTCAATCCATCTTCGAGGAAAGGCACGGCTTCGGCCGATTCAAAATCTTTGAGCGCGGTGTAGGCCGCCCCGCGCATCTGTTCACGCATGTCTTTGGTGAGAACGGTCACGAAGCTCAGGGCCACGTCTTTAAGAAGCCCGATCTCATCGTGCTTTACGATCGAGTTGAGCCGCTCGTAGTCCTGAAGCGCCTCCTTGGGTCTCCCAAGATGGAGCTGCACGCGGACCTTGAGCCGCAGAGCATCGGCTGAAAGAGTACCGGCCGGACCCGCGCGCTCCAAACGATCCAGCGCCTGCTGGTACTCTTTTTTTTCGAACGCCGTGCGGGCCTCCATCAACGCCGCCCTCTCCGCGTCGGAGCCGTGAGATCCGGCGGCCGTTCCGAGGGAGGACGGCAGAATGAAGAACAGCAGAACACCGGCAAGGGCGAAATGACCGGTTACAGGGCGATGGATCACCATGGCGTTCACTCAGCCTTGCCGGTCCTTGGATGACGGGCGAGTCCACCGTGTATATCCCACGGGTTCCTCGAAATACTCGTCGGGCTGCGGGGAAAAATGGATCCGTTGATACTCGATCGACCAGTCCCGGTTCTGGCTCACGAGCTTCAGGACCACCTCGGTGGAGCGATCGACCCACTCGTAGTACCGCTCATGCCGGCCGTTATACTCGGTCAAGACTTCATAGAGAAGTGATGATCTTCCCGCTACGACCGCATCCCCCAAGAGTTGTCTGCTCTGTTCGCCGGGGAGAGAGGGATGAAGGGGGAGGCTGTCCCGCGATTGAATCGGGACCGGCACGATCAGTCTGAGGCGGGCAATCAGGAACCAGGATTCCTGTCTGTCCAGGCGAATGATCTCAATACTGGAAAGGCCCAGTTCTGTCCGAACCGCGTATTTGTATTCGACCCGGATCCGATCCGCTTTGGCATAGACCTGAGCTTCGAGCCGGCGTCCCT
>DATFFC010000049.1:0-62173 GCA_035250505.1 Nitrospiraceae bacterium
GCGGGCGATCGACAAGCCGTTTTTGATGCCGATCGAGGATGTGTTCACGATCAGCGGCCGGGGGACGGTGGTGACGGGGCGGTGCGAGCGGGGGATCGTGAAGGTGGGCGATGAGATCGAGATCGTGGGGTTGAAGCCGACGCAGAGCACGGTGGTGACGGGGGTGGAGATGTTCCGCAAGGTATTAGACGAAGGGCAGGCCGGCGATAACATTGGCGTGCTGCTCCGGGGCACCAAGAAAGAGGAAGTGGAGCGGGGGATGGTGTTGGCGAAGCCCAAGAGCATCACGCCGCACACGAAGTTCAAGGCGGAGATTTATGTGTTGACGAAGGAAGAAGGGGGGCGGCACACGCCCTTCTTCAATGGGTACCGGCCGCAGTTCTATTTCCGGACGACGGATGTGACGGGGGTGGTGCAGTTGAATCCCGGGGTGGAGATGGTGATGCCGGGGGACAACGTGACGGTGACGGCGGAGTTGATCAGCCCGATCGCGATGGATCAGGGGCTGCGGTTTGCAGTGCGCGAGGGCGGCAAGACGGTTGGGTCCGGCGTGGTCACGGAGATCCTGGCATAAAGAAGCCGGCATAGGGATCTAGGCGAATGGGACGAAGGTGACTGGAGAATCGCGTGAAAGTTGATCAAAGAATCAGGATTAGGCTCAGAGGATTCGATTATCGCGTCCTGGACCAGTCGGTCGCCGAAATCGTCGAGACAGTCAGGCGCAGCGGAGCGAAAGTCGTCGGCCCCATCCCGCTTCCGACAAAGATTGAGCGGTTCACGGTCCTGCGGTCCACGCATGTGGATAAGAAGTCCCGTGAGCAGTTCGAGGTCCGGACGCATAAGCGGCTGTTGGACATCATGGAGCCTACGCCGGAGACCATGGATTCGTTGATGAAGCTGAATTTGGCCGCCGGCGTCGATGTGGAGATCAAGCTGTAGGAGCGATAAGAGGCTCGAGGATAGTCACGATGACAAATGGATTGCTCGGTAAAAAGCTTGGAATGACCCAAATCTACGACGCCAGCGTCCTCGAGCCGGTGACCGTGATTGAGGCGGGACCCTGCCGCGTCGTGGCGATCAAGACCCGCGAGCGGGACGGATATGAAGCGGTGCAACTCTCCTTTGGTGAAGTGAAGGAGCGGAAGCTGTCGCGCGGAGAATTGGGACATTTGAAGAAGCAACAGGCCCCGGCCGCGCGCCACCTACGCGAATTCCAAAAGACGGGTGATGTCGCCGTCGGTCAGATCATCAGGGCCGATCTGTTCAAGAAGGGCGATTGGGTCGACGTGGTCGGGGTATCGAAGGGCAAGGGGTACCAGGGAGTGATGCGGCGTCATAATTATGCGGGCGGACCAGAATCGCACGGCTCGATGTTTCACCGAGCGCCCGGGTCCATCGGCAGTAGTTCGTATCCCTCACGGGTCTGGAAGAACAAGGCCTTGCCGGGCCATATGGGCTCGGAGCGGGTGACGGTGCAGCGCTTGAAGGTTATCGATGCCAGGCCTGATGAGAATCTGCTCTTTGTGCGCGGGGCTGTTCCCGGGGCGGAGAACGGGTTGGTCCTCGTCCGAAAGTCCAAGAAGAGTTGATCATGCCGACAATCGATGTCGTCAACGCGGAAAGACAAAAAGTAGGGTCGGTCGCTCTGCCGCAGGAAGTGTTCGGCTGCAAGCCGCATCCGACTCTGGTTCATGAAGCCGTCGTCATGCAGCGTGCCTGCGAGCGCCAAGGAACGGCGTCGACATTACGGCGCGGAGAGGTCAGCGGGTCCGGGAAGAAGCCGTGGAAACAAAAGCATACGGGCCGCGCGCGATCCGGTTCTGTACGTTCGCCTGTCTGGCGCCACGGGGGTTCCGTATTCGGTCCGAAGCCCAGGAGTTATGCGGTCGACATCCCCAGGAAAAAATATCGGGCTGCTTTGCAAAGTGCGCTTTCGGCCAAAGTCGCCGAAGGATCGGTCGTCATTCTGTCGGACCTGGCCCTCGACCGACCAAAGACGAAGTCTGTGGCAAAGATGCTGACGCAACTGGGGGTTGTCGGGAGTGCTCTTCTGGTGGTGGGTGCCGGCCGGACCGATGTTCTGCAGGCGGCACGGAATTTGTCGAAAGTCAAGGTTGTGCACCCGGAACAGTTGAACGTGTACGACATCATCCGGGTGCGGACCCTGGTGATCCCGGAGCGCGAACTGGAGCGGGTCAAAGAGGTGTGGTCATGAAAGGCGATCTCCATCAGATTTTGATCCAGCCGCTCTTAACGGAGAAGATCACGGCGCTGCGCGAACAGGGGAACACCGTGGGATTTCTCGTACATCCGCAGGCGAATAAGATTCAGATCAAGCAAGCTGTTGAATCGCTGCTCAAGGTCAAGGTGGCTCGCGTCAATCTGATGAACGTGCGCGGCAAGATCAAGCGCTTGGGCCGGTTCTCCGGAAAGCGGCCGGACTGGAAAAAGGCCTTTGTGACGTTAAAAGAAGGCGAAAAGCTCGAACTCTACGAAAGCGCATAGCGCGCTTGCATCGAACGGTGAACAGCGATGGCACTGAAGAACTACAAGGCGACTTCTCCCGGCAGACGGCAAATGTCGACGCTGTCGGACGAGACGCTGGCAAAGAAGCGTCCGGAAAAGGGCTTGACCGAATTCCATGTCCGCAGCGGCGGGCGAAACAATGACGGCCGCCAGACTATCCGCTTTCGAGGAGGAGGGCATAAGCGGCTCTATCGGACGATCGATTTTCGCCGTGACAAGGCCGGCATCCCGGCCAAGGTAGTGGCGTTCGAATACGATCCCAATCGGTCGGCGAGGATTGCCTTACTCCATTACCAGGATGGAGAAAAGCGGTACATATTGGCCCCGGTCGGGTTGAATGTGAACGACCGTATCGAGGCCGGCCCGAACGCGGAGGTTCGTCCCGGCAATGCGCTGCCTCTTGCCAACATGCCGCTCGGCACGACGATTCATAACATCGAACTCAAGCCCGGCAAAGGGGGGCAACTGATCCGGAGTGCGGGCGGATTTGCGCAAGTCATGGGACGGGACGGCGGGTATGTCCAGGTGCGGCTGAAATCGGGCGAAATGCGCAAGGTCTTGGACTCCTGCATGGCGACGGTCGGGCAAGTGGGAAATCTCGACCATGAAAATATTGTCGTCGGCAAGGCCGGCCGGTCTCGTTGGAAGGGGTGGCGTCCGCATGTCCGGGGCGTGGTCATGAACCCCGTCGACCATCCTCATGGAGGCGGCGAGGGCAAATCAGGACAAGGAAACCCGCATCCGGTGTCGCCTTGGGGTATGCCCACCAAGGGATATAAGACACGCAAGAATAAGGCGACCGAGAAGTTCATTATTTCCCGGTCGAAGTAGGAGGCTCAGCCATGCCCCGTTCAGTTGCCAAAGGTCCGTTCGTTGACGGGCATCTGCTCAAGAAGGTCGAGCAGATGAATCAAATGAAGGACCGGAAGATCATTAAGACCTGGTCGCGGCGATCGACCGTCGTGCCGGACATGATCGGGCATACGCTGGCGGTGCACAACGGGAAGAAGTTCATCCCGGTCTTCGTCACGGAAAACATGGTCGGACACAAGCTCGGAGAGTTTGCGCCTACGAGGTTCTTCAAGGGACACGGGCAGGCCAGAACGGAAAAGGCCGTCGCGCTGAAATAGGACGTCGACATCATTGAGCTATTCGTCCCCTGTGATGGCGTATCGGCCGTCGGAGACGAACAGCGATGATGAAAGGCGGAAGTGGGGATATGCCGGAAGCAAAAGCGATATTGCGGTTTGTGCGGGTTGCGCCACGAAAGGCGAGGCCGGTCATCGATATGATACGGGGCAGGCAGGTGCCGCAGGCCTTCGCAATGTTGAAGCATACCCCCAGACATGCGGCGAAAGTGGTCGAGAAGCTGCTTCGGTCGGCTGTCGCCAATGCGGAACAGAAGGAAATGGGAGACAGCGAGGGAATGTGGGTCTCATCGGCCGTCGTGGATTGCGGTCCCATCCACAAGCGTTTCCGCGCGCGCTCGATGGGCCGTGCGAATTCCATTCACAAGCGCACCAGCCACATCACGATCGTGGTCGCCTCCCCGGAAGCAGGAAAATCGAAATAGGCGTCATTCATTCGCTGAGGTCATTCACATATGGGGCAGAAGACACATCCGATCGGTTATCGCATCGGCTACAACTATACCTGGAGTTCTCGATGGTATGCGGATAAGGAGTACGCCAAGCTTCTTCATCAGGACATCAAGATCAGAAAAATGGTGAAGCAGCGGCTGTACCATGCCGGTGTGGCCAAGGTGGAAATCGAGCGGTCCGGCGATCAGACGCGGGTCATTATCCATACGGCCAGGCCGGGCATCATCATCGGACGCAAGGGGGCCGAGGTCGACAAGCTGAAGGCGTCGCTTGAAAAGGAGTACTCGGGGCAGGTCTACATCACGGTGAAGGAGATCAAGAAGCCCGAACTTGACGCCCAGTTGGTCAGCGAAAACGTCGCCACGCAATTGGAAAAACGCGTCGCATTCCGGCGAGCCATGAAGCGCAGCGTGCAGTCGGCCCTTCGTCTGGGTGCACAAGGGATCAAGATCATGGTGGCGGGCCGGCTCGGCGGCGCGGAAATCGCGCGGACCGAGTGGTATCGGGAAGGCCGCGTGCCGCTGCACACGTTGCGGGCGGAGGTCGATTTCGGTTTTGCCGAGGCGCATACGACAATGGGACAGATCGGCGTGAAGACCTGGATCTACAAAGGTGAACTGTTGCCGGCCCAGCAATTGAGGCCGGATGCCGGGCTTGATCGGCGAATCATATAGGAAGGTGACGACGTGCTGGCGCCGAAGAAGGTCAAGTTTAGGAAGATGCAAAAAGGGCGGATGAGGGGAAAGGCCTATCGCGGGGGTGCCATTACCCTCGGTGAGTTCGGTCTCAAGGCTTTGGAGCCTGGCTGGGTGACCAGCCGGCAGATCGAGGCGGCGCGGATTGCCATTACCCGGTTCGTCAAACGGGGCGGACAGGTATGGACGAGGATCTTCCCGGACAAGCCCATCACGAAAAAGCCGGCCGAGACTCGTATGGGAAAAGGAAAGGGAAATCCCGAGTATTGGGTGGCGGTCGTGAAACCCGGCCGGATTCTTTACGAAATGGACGGCGTAACCCCGGCCACCGCGGAAGAGGCGTTGCGGTTAGCGGCGCACA
The DNA here is from genome assembly GCA_035250505.1 of Nitrospiraceae bacterium. GTDB lineage: Bacteria > Nitrospirota > Nitrospiria > Nitrospirales > Nitrospiraceae > DASSBQ01. The sequence goes on from DATFFC010000049.1 coordinate 5,184, forward strand.
AGCTTCCCATCGCGACCAAATTCGTGACACGCGGACAATTCTAAGCGGAGGCGCCCCGGCGCGACTGGTGATGGATATCGACGTAAAAGAACTCTCGCATCTGACGCAGGAAGAGTTGGCTGAGAAAGAAAAGCAACTGAAGCAAGAGCTTTTCAACTTTCGATTCCAAATGGGTACGGGCCGGCTTGAGAATCCCACGCAGATCAGGAAAACCAAGCGCGACATTGCACGGGTCAAAACCGTCATGCGGCAACTCCTGACTGGGCAGCAAGGTTCGACGCCGAAGGGCTAACGCAGGCAGAGAGGACGCATGGCACAGGGGACTAGCAAGCGCAGGGAATGGTTCGGCAATGTCGTCAGGAACAAGATGAATAAGACCGTCGTCGTCGCCGTGGACCGGTCGGTGATCCATCCGGTCTATAAGAAAGTGCTTCGCCGGGTGACGAAACTCAAGGCCCATGACGAAGGCAATGTATGCAAGGTCGGCGACCGGGTGAAATTGATCGAGACTCGGCCCATCAGCAAGGACAAGACCTGGCGTGTCGTGCAGATCATGCAGAAGGGACAGGCGGAAGCCTAGGCGGTAAATCTTCGAAGCCGATCGCGATTGGATAGCAACGAGGCATGATTCAGAATTATTCATACATGGATGTGGCGGACAACTCCGGCGCCAAGCAGGTCATGTGCTTTCACGTGCTCGGCGGCTCGCGTCGCCGATACGGCTCGCTCGGCGACATCGTGGTGGTGACCGTCAAGGAAGCGATCCCGCAAGCGAGTGTCAAGAAAGGGGACGTGAGCCGGGCGGTGATCGTCCGCACGACCAAGGAAGTGCGGCGCGACGACGGTTCCTACATCAAGTTCGACCGCAATGCCTGCGTGCTGATCAATGCGCAAGGCGAACCGATTGGGACGCGCATCTTCGGCCCCGTCGCCCGCGAGCTTCGATGGAAAAAATTCATGAAGATTATTTCACTGGCTCCTGAGGTTCTGTAAGTACGAGAGGGACGACCTTGTCGGTATTGACCAGCACAAAGAGCAGGATACGCAAGGGCGATACCGTCGTGGTGATCGCCGGGAAAGAACGAGGGAAGTCCGGAAAGGTTCTCTCGATCCATCCCGCAGACGGAAAAGTCGTCGTCGAAAAGCTCAATATGATCAAGCGGCATACGAAGCCCAACCAGAAGGTTCGCCAAGGCGGTATTCTGGAGCGGGAAGCGCCGATCGCCATTTCGAACGTTATGTTTCTCTGTCCCACGACGAGGAAGCCGACGCGACTTGGCCTCCAACGAGACAATGACGGCCGCCGGACCAGGGTCAGCAAGAAATCCAAGGATGCGGTTGAGTAGGGTAGCAGCCAAGGAGCAGGTTGATGGCGAAGGTTGAGAAAGGGAAAGGCGGTAAGGCTCCCGACCGAAAGGGGGGCGGGAAAAGGGACGCTCCGGCTCAAGCTCCGGTCGCTGAAGAATCCGTCAGCGAATCGCATTTCGTCCCTCGCCTGAGAGAGGTCTATCGGGAACGCGTGGTGCCGTCCCTCATGAAGGAGTTTGGATTCCGGAACCCGATGCAAGTGCCGCGACTGGATCGCATTGTGCTGAATGTGGGCATGGGAGAGGCGATTCAAAACGTTAAGTTGCTGGAAAGCGCCGCCACGGAACTCGGGATCATCACCGGCCAGAAGCCGATCGTGACGAAAGCGAAGAAGGCGATCGCAGGCTTTAAACTGAGACAGGGCATGCCGATCGGGACCAAAGTGACCTTGCGCAGCAGGCGCATGTACGAGTTTTTTGATCGGCTGGTCACGATCGCTTTGCCGCGGATCAGAGATTTTCGCGGTGTGTCGCCAAAGGCCTTCGACGGTAGGGGCAATTACACGCTTGGCTTAAAGGAGCAGCTCATTTTTCCGGAAATCGAGTATGACAGCGTCGCGTCGATCCACGGGATGGACATCACCATCGTCACCACGGCGCGGACAAACGATGAAGGCAAGGCGTTGCTCAAACATCTTGGGATGCCGTTTCGGGCGTAAGGGAGACGAATCGTGTCACGATTGGCGTTGAGAAATAAGGCGGCGAGTAAGACTAAATTCCCCACGCAGGCGTATCACCGTTGTCCGCTCTGCGGTCGGGTGCGGGGATTCCTGAGACGGTTTCGTATGTGCCGGATCTGTTTCCGCCTCTTGAGTTTGCGGGGAGAAATCCCGGGGGTCCGGAAGGCAAGTTGGTAGGATAACAGGCGGTGGACTAATGCGGTCCTGGTCCGGATGGCCCGGCGAGGGATCTGCTGAAGGACGACTTATGGTGACTGATCCAATTGCGGATCTCTTGATCCGGCTGGCAAACGGCGCACGGAGGCGGCATGAGGCGGTCCATGTGCCGGCGTCCAGATTGAAACGGCAGGTATTGGAAATTCTGCAACGGGAAGGCTACATCCTGGGCATGGAAGAGGTCTCGAAGGACGGCCACCCGGCGTTCAAGGTGGGGTTGCGTTACGTCAATGAAGATCAGCCCATGATCACCGGAACGAGACGCATCAGCAAGCCGGGACGTCGGGTCTACGTCGGCACGGACGCTATCCCGAAGGTCCGCAACGGGATCGGGCTCGCGATTATCTCCACGTCCAAGGGCCTCATGACGGATTCGGAATCGCGGCGCTCCGGCATGGGTGGAGAAGTGTTGTGTTCTGTGTGGTGAAATCGGAATAGCCCGCAGGATGTTCAAAAAGGCCGTCCAGCAAGGTCGCAGCGAGTGAAGAGGCGATGCGTACTCTTTACCGTACGTTGAGCCTCTGAACGACGCGAGAACGAAGTTGGCGGACTTTTTCAACATCCTGCTAGTCGAGGGAGAGATCGTAGAGGACCCATGTCACGGATAGGACGCAAGCCGATCGTTGTTCCCGGTGGAGTCGAAGTCAAGGTGACCGGACAAAAGGTTTCCGTCAAGGGACCCTTGGGCCAGCTGAATTGGCCGGTCGCCCCGGGACTCGCGGTCTCGGTCAACAACGGACATGTTCAGGTGAATCGATCGAGCGACGACCGGAAAGTAAGGGCGTTACATGGGCTCGTCCGCGCGGAACTCAGCAACATGATCGTCGGCGTGACCAAGGGATACGAAAAGTCTTTGGAAATCACCGGTGTCGGTTATAAGGCGCAGCTTCAGGGAAAGGTCTTGAGCCTCAACGTCGGGTACATCAATCCGGTGACCTATGCGCTGCCGCCTGGAATCGAAGTCAAGGTCGACAAGCAAACGATGTTGGTCGTGCGCGGCGCCGATAAGCGTTTGGTCGGACAGGTCGCCGCCAATATCAGAGGGATCAAGCCGCCGGATGTCTACAAGCAAAAGGGAATTCGGTACGTCGGCGAAGTTCTGCGCAAGAAGGAAGGAAAGACCGGGAAGTAGCCGCTGCTCATGAATATACAGGAAAAGAATCGACACCTAGAACGCCGAAAACGACGCGTTCGCAAGAATATCTTCGGGACCGGTGAACGCCCGCGCCTGAACGTCTTTCGCAGCCGGGCGCACATTTACGCGCAAATCATCGATGACCTGCGCGGACATACCCTGGCATCGGCCTCCACACTGGACGCCGATTTGCGGTCCGCGCTGAAATCCACGGGGAGCATCGCGGCCGCCAAAGCAGTCGGAAAGTTGCTGGCGGAGCGGGCGAAGGCGGCAAAGATCGCGGCAGTCGTGTTCGATCGAGGGGGGCGCCTGTATCATGGTCGGATCAAGGCGCTCGCCGAGGCATCCAGGGAAGGCGGCCTCCAGTTCTAGCAGGAGGATGTGGACCCATGGATGTAGGCGTTCGTCACGTGTCATGCGAATGAGCCGATATCAGTTGTTCGAATCCATTCCGGGAAGGAGACATATTGCGTGCGAGTCAATGCTGACGAACTGAACCTTAAGGATAAAGTCGTCTTCATCAACCGGGTGGCCAAGGTGGTCAAGGGCGGCAAGCGGTTCAACTTCTGCGCGCTCGTCGTCGTGGGGGACGGCCAAGGCTGGGTAGGCGTCGGGAAAGGAAAGGCAGCAGAAGTGCCCGTCGCCATATCGAAAGCGGTGGAACAAGCCAAAAAACATCTCGTTCGGGTTCCGCTCAAGGGAGGCACGATTCCCCACGAAGTGCATGGACTCTTCGGTGCGGAACATGTGTTGTTGAAGCCTGCGGCTGAAGGGACGGGTATCATCGCGGGCGGAGCAGTCCGTGCGGTGGTGGAATTGGTCGGGGCACATAATATCATCGCGAAGACCCTGGGCCGAGGCAATCCATTCAATACGGTGCGAGCGACCTTAAACGGTCTCAGCCAACTGCGGGATCCGCAGGAAGTCATGCATTTACGCCGTGCGGTCGGCGGGGAGGCGCTGTCACAGGCGCAAGTCGGATGACCGCACAAACAAAAACGGAACCAGCAAGAGGTCTGCGCATCACGCTTAAGAGAAGTCCGATCGGGACACCGGAGCGGCATCGGTTGGTTCTCCGCGGATTGGGCTTGCGCCGCATGCATCAAACCGTCGTGCGACCTGATACGGAGCAGGTCAAAGGCATGATCCGCAAAGTCGGATATCTCCTCGAGGTGAGTTCCCAATGAAGCTGCAAGACCTGGCGCCCTCTCGCGGCGCGAAACATCGTCGGAAGCGCATCGGACGCGGTCCGGGCTCCGGGCACGGCAAGACGGCAACCAAAGGGCATAAGGGATTGTTGGCCCGATCCGGTGGTGGGAAGCGTCCCGGTTTCGAGGGGGGACAGATGCCGCTCATCCGGCGTCTGCCCAAGTACGGATTCAGAAACCCGTTTCGAACGGTCTATGCGATCGTGAATTTGAAGAGTCTGACCGGTCTCGAGACGACCGAAGCGATCACGCCGGAGTTTCTTTCCAGAGAAGGTTTCATCAAGCGCAAGGGGCAGCCGGTCAAGATCCTTGGAGTCGGCGACCTGACCAAGCCGCTCGTCGTCCAGGCTCATAAGTTCAGCAAGTCGGCTGAAGCGAAGATACAAGCAGCTGGGGGGAGAGCCGAGGTCATTCGCGGTGTTTGAGCGACTCCTGACCAGTTTTCAGAACATCTTCAAGATCCCGGAGTTGCGGACGCGTATCCTGTTTACCCTCGGGATGCTCGTCGTCTATCGCGTCGGCGCGCATATCCCGACGCCGGGAATCAACGGGGAAGCCTTAGCCGATTTCCTTCAAAAACAGGGAGGAGCGCTTCTCGGGTTTCTCGATATTTTTTCTGGTGGATCACTCTCGAGGCTGACGATCTTTGCGCTGGGCATTATGCCCTATATCAGCGCATCGATTATCTTACAGTTGCTGACCGTTGTCATTCCGCATCTGTCCAAGTTGGCGAAGGAAGGAGAACGCGGCCGGAAAACGATCATCAAGTATACGAGAATCGGCACTATCGGCATCGCCCTGATCCAGGGTTTTGGGATTGCCGTCGGGCTGGAGCAGATGAATAACGGGGCGTTCGTCTTGACGCCCGGGTGGGCGTTCCGATTCATGACGGTCATTACCCTCTGCGCCGGGACCGGCTTCTTGATGTGGCTTGGTGAGCAAATCACCGAGCGGGGAATCGGCAACGGGATCTCGCTGATCATTTTTGCGGGGATCGTGGCGCGCCTGCCGAGCGCCGTCGCCCAGACCTTCGACCTGTACAAGCTGGGCCAAATCAGCTTCGTGCTGTTGGTCTTCTTGGCCGTCGTGATGCTGGCGGTCGTCGCCGCCATCGTCTTTTTGGAGAGCGGGCGCCGGAAAGTGCCCGTCCAATACGCCAAGCGGGTCATCGGTAGACGGGTCTACGGCGGGCAGAGCACCCACATTCCGCTCAAGATCAATACAGCGGGGGTGATCCCGCCGATTTTTGCGTCGTCCATTATCGCGTTTCCCGCGACCATTACCGGGTTTTTTGAAACGCCTTGGATCAAAGCGATTGGAGACCAACTGGCACCGGGCTCGCTCTTGTATACGCTTCTCTATGTCGGCCTGATCATTTTTTTCTGTTTTTTCTATACGGCGGTCGTGCTGAATCCGGTGGACATGGCGGACAACATGAAGAAGTACGGAGGCTTCATCCCGGGAATCCGGCCGGGGCAGCGGACCTCGGATTATATCTATACGGTATTGACGCGCATCACCTTTGCCGGGGCGATCTATCTGGCGATCGTGTGCGTGATCCCCGAATTCATGATCTATAAATTGAACATGCCGTTCTACTTCGGCGGCACGTCGCTCTTGATCGTCATCGGGGTCGGTCTCGATACCGCCCAACAGATTGAATCTCACATGCTGATGCGAAACTATGAAGGGTTTCTCGCGAAGGGCCGGTTGCGCGGCAGGAGTTCGTAGCGGGTATGCGAATCGTCTTGTTGGGCGCTCCCGGCGTGGGGAAGGGGACCCAAGCGGAACGGCTGGCCGCCGATTTTCACCGCCCCAAGATCTCGACCGGCGATCTTCTTCGTGAAGCGGTTCGGAACAAGACGGAATTGGGCGTGCAGGCCAAACAATACATGGATCAGGGGAAATTGGTTCCCGACGCAGTCGTCATCGGAATCGTCCAGGAGAAAGTCAGCCAACCCGTTTGCGCCAAGGGCTTTATTCTCGATGGGTTCCCGCGCACCGTCGTCCAGGCCGAAGAATTGTCGAAGATGTTGTCCGTGTGCGGATCGGAGCTTGAGCGGGTCGTCAATTTCGAGGTCCCGCGGGAAGAGATCATTCGGCGGCTCGCCGGAAGGCGAAATTGTCCGAAGTGTCAAGCCGTGTTTCATGTGGACTCGTCACCTCCTCAGAAGACAGGAGTCTGCGACCGTTGTGGAGAAAATCTTGTCCAGCGGAGCGACGACAAGCGGGAGACCGTTGAAGCCCGCTTGAAAATCTATGATGAGCACACGGCGCCGCTGATTGCCTATTACCGCGGCCGGGGTTTGCTGTCCACCCTGGACGGATTCGGAACCGTCGACGTGGTGTACGAACGACTGACCCGGCTGTTGGCCGAGCATGGGGCCACATGATTGTCCTCAAGACGCCGGAGGAAGTGGACATCATGGCCAAGGCGTCGAGGGTGGTGGCAGAAGCGCTCCAGATTCTGAAAAAGGAAGTACGGCCCGGAATCTCAACCGATGAATTGGATCAGCTGGCGGAAGAAGCCATTCGGTCACGCGGTGCAGTGCCGGCGTTCAAGGGGTATCGCAGCTATCCAAAAACGCTGTGCACTTCCATCAATGATCAGGTGGTGCATGGGATTCCGTCCGGCCGTCGTCTGAAAGAAGGGGACATTATTGGACTGGACCTTGGGGCGATCGTCGGAGGGTTTTACGGGGACTCAGCAATCACAGTGCCCGTCGGCTCGATCAGTCGGCAGGCCCAGCGGCTCATTGAGGTGACGGAACAAGCCTTGATGTTGGGAATCGCCCAAGCGGTCGTCGGCAGCCGGTTATCCGATATTTCCCATGCGGTGCAAACTCATGTTGAGAAGGCCGGATTTTCAGTCGTGACCGACTTCGTGGGACATGGGATCGGGCGGCAACTGCACGAAGAGCCGCAGGTGCCGAATTATGGTAAGCCGGGACAAGGCCCGCGGCTTCAGCCGGGGATGGTGTTGGCCATCGAGCCGATGGTGAACGCCGGCAAGAGCGCCGTACGAATCTTGGAAGACCGATGGACCGCCGTCACGCAAGACACCAGTCTGTCGGCACATTTCGAACATACGATTGCGATTCAGGCTGCTGGACCTGCCAGGATTCTATCGGCCTTGTAGCTCGCTGAGGATGGGACGCGCGTCGTGCCGAAAGAAGATGTTATAGAAGTCACCGGGACAGTGGCGGAGACGTTGCCCAATGCCATGTTTCGGGTGGAACTGGAGAACGGCCATAAGATTTTGGCACATATCTCGGGCAAGATGCGCATGCATTTCATTCGTATTCTGCCGGGGGACAAGGTGACCGTGGAATTGTCGCCCTATGACCTGACACGAGGACGGATCACCTATCGGTTCAAATGATCGAGGAAGAATAATTCATGAAGGTCAAATCATCGGTCAAGCCCATTTGTGCGAAATGCAAAGTCGTCCGCCGGCGTGGCGTGGTGCGGGTCCTCTGCGCCAATCCACGCCATAAGCAACGGCAGGGTTAACATGAAGTGCCGAGTCCTGAGTAGAGCCAAGACGGCGTACGAACACGTTCTCAGCACTCAGCCCTCAGTACTGGAGGAAATATGGCTCGTATAGCGGGTGTCGATTTACCGAGGGAGAAGCGCATCGATGTGGGACTCACGTACATCTACGGCATCGGCCGTGCCGCCGCGCTCCAGATTCTGGAGAAAGCGGGAGTGGACGGCTCGGTCCGGGTGAAAGACCTCAGCGAGGACCAAATCGTCAAACTCCGCGAGGTCATTGAGCATGACCACCAAGTGGAGGGAGACCTTCGCAAGGAAGTGTCCATGAATATCAAGCGTCTCATGGACACCGGCACCTTTCGGGGCCTGCGCCATCGCAAGGGCTTGCCCGTCCGCGGACAACGGACGAGAACCAACGCGAGAACCAGAAAAGGCAGGCGAGCCGGGGTGGGCAGCAAGCCCAAACGGCCCGCAGGGGCCTAGCCGTAGGACGAAGATTCGGAAGACGAAGGAGAACCTCGCATGAGCGTGAAGAAGGGCAAGAAAAAGGAACGCAAGCTCGTCCAAAGCGGCGTCGCCCATGTCCAGGCGTCGTTCAACAACACGATCGTGACGATCACCGACATGAGCGGCAATACGGTCGTCTGGGCCAGCGCGGGCAATCAGGGTTTCAAGGGATCGCGCAAGAGCACGCCTTTTGCCGCGCAACGGGCGGGGGAGGCTGCCGCCAGGAAAGCGATGGAAAACGGCATGCGACAAGTGGACGTCTATGTGAACGGTCCCGGCGCAGGTCGGGAATCCGCTATCCGTTCCTTGCAGGGGGCCGGTCTGCGAATCAACCTGATTCGCGATGTGACCCCTATTCCGCATAATGGGTGCCGTCCTCCGAAGCGGAGGAGAGTCTAAGGGAGGAATCGAGAGTGGCTAAATATCGTGGCCCTGTGTGTCGGCTCTGCCGGCGAGAAGGAGAAAAATTGTTTTTGAAGGGCTCCCGGTGCATGACCGAGAAATGCGCCATCGAGCGTCGGAGCTATCCTCCCGGCCAGCACGGGCAGGCTCGCCCGAGAATATCGGACTACAGTCTCCAGTTGAGGGAAAAGCAAAAACTGCGGCGGATTTACGGCCTGCAAGAACGCCAATTCCGCGGGATCTTCGAGCGGGCGGAACGGCAGACCGGCGTCACCGGTGAAGCGTTGTTGCGCCTTCTGGAAACGCGCTTCGACAACGTCGTGTATCGCCTGGGATTCGGCGCATCCCGCAAAGAGGCCCGACAGCTTATCAACCATGGTCATCTGCTGATCAATGGACATAAGCTGAGCGTACCGGGAGCCTTAGTCAAGGCCGGCGACGTGGTCGAGGTCCGCCCGGCCAGCCGTGAACTCGTACCCATCCAATCGGCCTTGGCGGCGGTAGAGGGCCGGGGTATTCCGGAATGGCTTGAGCTGGACAAGGCTGCTTATAAGGGGAGCGTCCGAGCCTTGCCCACGAAGGATCAGATTGTATTGCCGGTTAATGAGCAGATGGTCGTTGAGCTGTATTCCAGGTAGCCGAACCGGAATCGGGCGACGGATGAATTTCGGGCTCAACGTGACAATGAAGGGGGAATCATGATCAAAGCGATGAAAGACTTTCAGATCCCGATGAGGGTGGAAGTCGACAAAGACACTCTTTCCCCAACATTCGGCCGGTTTACTGCGGAAGCATTTGAGCGGGGGTTCGGCACGACGATCGGCAATTCCTTGCGCCGGGTGCTGCTCTCATCCTTGACCGGGGCGGCGGTCGCCACGGTCAAAATCGAAGGCGTCTTGCATGAATTTTCCACGATTCCGGGTGTGACGGAAGATGTCACGTCCATCATTCTCAATGTGAAGAGCCTTCGATTGGCTCTTCAGGGAGACAAGCCCAAGACGATCCGGCTCAAGAAAAAAGGACCGGGCGAAGCGAAGGGTTCGGACATTGTTCACGACGGGGATGTCGCCATCCTGACTCCGGACCTTCACTTGGCAACGCTGGATAAGGATGCGACGCTCGATATGGAGATGATGGTCAAGCATGGCCGGGGCTACGTCCCAGCCGAGCGAAACAAGGAAGAGGGGCTCCCGATCGGCGTTATCGCCATCGATTCCGTGTTTTCGCCGATCAAGCGGGTGAATTTCCACGTTGAGAATGCGCGCGTCGGCCGGATGACGGATTATGACAAATTGACCATGGAGATCTGGACCGACGGGACAATCTCTCCGCGTGACGCGCTCTCGAATGCGGCGAGCATTTTGCGCGAGCATCTGGATATCTTTATCAATCCTGAAGAACGGGCCGATGCCAAGCCGGCGGCGGGAACGGAGGAGACGCCGTACGAAGTCAATAAGAATCTCTACCGGAGCGTCAACGAACTGGAGCTTTCCGTTCGCGCCGCCAATTGCCTGAAGAATGCCAACATCAAAACCATCGCCGATCTCGTGCAGAAGACCGAAACGGAAATGCTGAAGACGAAGAACTTCGGCAAGAAATCTCTCAATGAGATCAAGGAAATTCTCACCGAGATGGGATTGAGCCTCGGCATGAAGGTCGAGGCCTTGCCGTCCGGGGACGGCGGTGTCCGGTCCGAGTAGAAGGGAAGGAATGACTGTGCGCCACAAGAAAAAGGGACGACAACTCGGCCGCCAGACGAAGCATCGATGGGCCCTGTTTCGCAATCTCGTCACCTCGCTGCTCGAACAGGAACGGATTGAAACGACGGAGGCCAAAGCAAAGGAGATCCGCGGCTTCACCGATCGGATGATCAGTCTCGGGAAGGAAGGATCCCTCCCTGCGCGGCGCCGTGCGTTGAGTTTCCTGAGAAGCAAAAGCGTGGTGGCAAAGCTGTTTGCCGACGTGGCCGGACGGTTCAGAGATCGGCCGGGCGGCTACACGAGAATCATCAGGACAAGGCGGCGTGTCGGCGACGCCGCCGAGATGGTGGCCATTGAATTGGTGGCGAGACCCAGCGAACCGGCCGCAGCAAAGCAAAAGCCGGGACCTTCCGCGCCTCCGACCGGCGGCAAATCTTCGCCGGCAAAAGAGACCACTACGTAAGGCTCGCTGCAGCAGTCCGGCGGTCCTCGTCCGATTGCTGCAGCTGCAGTATTCCTCAAGCCATTCGGCCGTCCCTTCCTTCAAAACCTTGCCCGCAGGCGATACGTTTCTTCACCATAGGTCGGCGCGAGTTTACTTGACTCCGTTGCCATGCTACTATCATGCCAATTAGAGCGTGAAGGGCAAGTTCTCAAGAACAGGAATGTTTTACCATGTGGGAACGTTGGATCAGGAGAGGACTTCTGACGTTCAGTGTGGTCCTTGCGGCCTTTCTAGCGTATCTGCTCTACACGAGGTCGGACACCGTGCCGGCTGCCCGGCCCGTTCCGGCGGGAAGCGCCGAGCAAGCCGACGCCAGGATCGAAGGGTTCACCTTCACGCAGACCAAGGGTGATATTGTGCAATGGAAAGTTGAAGCGCAACGGGCGCATCTCTACGAGAACGACAAGCGGGCCGTCCTCAACGATGTTCAAATCACGCTCTACGGCGTGCAGGGCAAGGAACTCACGCTGACCGGGGAAGAAGGAACCTTGGATACCGACACGAAGGACTTTGTGCTCGCCAATCGGAGCGATCCCATCGTCATTGAGATGGAGAGCGGGTATGTCATCCGAACCAATCATCTGAACTGGATCGATAAACGGAGAGAGATTCAGACGTCGGACCCTGTTGCAATAGACGGTCATGGCCTTCAGATCACCGGTCGCGGCTTGCTGGGGAAGCTCGATTCGGAGATATTTCAGGTGCTCGACGATGTTCATGTGGATGTGGCCGCTTCTTCTTAATCTGGCTGTCCTCGTTCCGTCATCCGTCAGCCATTCGGCCGAATCGAGCCGTTCCGAAGACCACGCCGCTCCGAATCCGACGACGAATATTACCGCCAAGACCATGACGGTGAATAATCAGGAGAATAAGGCGATTTTCGACGGATCCGTCGTCCTGACTCAAGGCGAATTGGTCGTCTATTCGGATCATATGGTCGTATCGTTCCGTCCGAGCCAAAACGGAAATGGATCGAGCAAATCCGGCACAGCGCACACCGACCGGACGCCAAAGGCGACCGATAGGAAACAGAAGCCCGGTAAAGAAGCCATGCCGACCGTATCCGATCGCTCGATCAGCAAGATCGAAGCGACGGGGCGGGTCAAAATTGAAAAGCAGGACGGCCGGGCCACTTGCCAGCGCGCCGTGTATTACGAGGACGACAAGAAAATCGTCCTGACCGGCGAGCCGGTGGCCTGGCAAAAGGGCACGCGGGTGACCGGGAAACAAATCACGATGTTTCTACAGGAGGATCGAAGTGTCGTCGAAGGCGGCTCCCATGTAACGATCGAAGGCGAAGGGGGCCTTGGGAGGTGATCGAGACATCCTCTCACGTGCGGTCGCCTAGGGAGTCGAGGCCGAAGCCGAATGGAGCGCATGAACGTCTCTCGGCCGCCGGTTTGGCCAAGAGTTTCCGCGGACGCAAGGTCGTCAAAGGCGTCTCGTTGGACGTGCAGGCGGGTGAAGTCGTGGGACTGCTGGGCCCCAATGGAGCTGGCAAAACCACGATTTTTGACATGATGGTCGGTCTCTGCCAGCCCGATGAAGGCGAGATTACGCTCAACGGCGACACCATCACCGATCTGCCGATGTATAAACGCGCGAGACGAGGGATCGGCTATCTGCCGCAGGAATCGTCCGTGTTTCGGCGGCTCTCCGTCGAGAATAATATCTTGGCTATTTTGGAGATGCTCGGGTATTCGGGAGCGGAGCGAAACGAGCGCATCGAAGTGCTTCTCAAAGAACTCGATTTGGTCCACATTCGAAAGAGCAAGGCATACGCCTTGTCCGGTGGAGAGCGCCGTCGCCTCGAGATCACACGGGCGCTCGCCACGAGCCCGTCTTTCATGCTGCTGGACGAGCCGTTTGCCGGAATCGACCCTATCGCGGTGGCGGACATCCAACAGATCATTACGCGGCTCAAGCAGCGCCAGATCGGGGTGTTGATCACTGATCATAATGTCCGCGAAACGCTGGTGATCACGGACCGCGCATATATTATCAACGAAGGAACCATCCTGGAGGCCGGCCCGCCGGAGGTGATCGAGAAAAGTGAAACGGCCAGGGCGGTCTATCTGGGCGAAGGCTTTCGCCTGTGATCGAAGCAAAGGCGTGTGGACATGAAACTACGGCTTGATCTGAAGCTCAGTCAACGACTCATCATGACGCCGCAGTTGCAGCAGGCGATCAAGCTGTTGCAGCTGTCGCGTTTGGAACTCCAACAGAGCCTTCAACAGCACTTGATGGAGAATCCGCTGCTGGAAGAACTGGCCGCCGAGGCGGAGGAGACGGAAGAAGCCGCTCCGGAACAAAACGCCGAAGATATGGCCCTCTCTCCTGCAACCGGGGACGCGCCCGGCGAAGCGGAGCGAACCGGCGAAGCGAGTGAAACTCCCGAGGAGTTGTCCGCCGGCAGCTGGGAGGATTATTTCGACAGCGACATTCGGCGCGGGGACTCGGAGTATTCTTCCTCTTCGCAGGACGAATTCCCTTCCTATGAACAGACCGTCGCCAAGGCCGCCTCCCTGGAGGATCATCTGCTCTGGCAGCTATCGCTGTCCGGCTTATCCGAGCGGGACAAGGAGATCGGGCGGCTGATCATCGGCAATCTGGACGACGACGGGTATCTCCGTATCTCGTTGGAGGAACTGGTGGCGGGCACGTCCTATTCGGTGGAAGAGACCGAAGCGGTGCTCAAGGATATACAGGGCTTCGATCCGACGGGGGTGGGGGCGCGCGATCTCTCGGAATGTTTGTTGTTGCAACTGGGGCACCTCGGTCGAAGCCCCATGGGGTCGCTCGGCGCGAGACCCGGGGCTCTCAAAGGGTCGGTCGTCGAAGCCATCATTCTCCATCATCTGAAAGATCTCGAGAAAAGGCAGTACGCGCGGATCGCCAAGGCCTTGGACATCGGCGTAGAGGAAGTGTTCCAAGCCACCAAATTGATCGAGGCCTTGGAACCGAAACCGGGTCGGCCGTTTTCCAACACGCAGAATTACGTGATTGTGCCCGACGTCTTCGTCGTGAAGACGGAAGGCGAATGGCAGGTGCTGCTCAATGACGACGGGTTGCCCCGCATGCGGATCAGCCCGTATTACAAGCAGCTGATGGGGGCGGGACAATCCAATTCGGCGGAAACCAAGGCTTATTTGGACGACAAGCTCAGGGCGGCTCAATGGGTCATTCGCAGCATCGAGCAGCGCAACAAGACCATCGTGAAGGTGGTGTCGAGCATCGTGAAATTTCAGGAGGCGTTCTTCGAGCAGGGCATTCAATATTTGAAGCCGCTCGTCCTGAAGCAGGTCGCCGAGGACATCGGTATGCATGAATCCACGATCAGTCGGGTCACGGCGAATAAGTATATGTATTGCCCACAGGGCATGCTGGAACTCAAATTCTTTTTCAGTGCCGGTCTTCAGCGGGCGGATCAATCATCCGACATGCTGTCCTCTGTCACGGTACGCGAGATGATCCGGAGGATGGTCGCGGAAGAGGATGCCAAGAAGCCGCTCAAGGACGAGGAAATTGCCGCCCGCCTGCGCAACCAACAGGTCATGATCGCCAGGCGGACGGTCGCGAAGTATCGGGCGGAAGACAACATACCGTCGGCGAACCAGCGAAAAAGATTCTTTTAAGCGAACCCGTGCGGGCCCCGTCCATGCGGTGCCGTAGGCTCGCCGCGACCGCGGGTTCAGTGTTGAAGGCTTCGACGACAGCGGAGGTCAGGATGCGACTGATGATCACTGGAAGACACGTCCTTATAACTCCGGCGCTCAGACAATATATCGAGACGAAGATGCGGCGGTTGGATCGATACGGCGTGAGGCTCACCAGTATACAGGTGTTGTTGAGTGTGGAAAAAGTTCACCACGCCGCCGAGGCGCTGGGGGTGTTTCACGGGAGGAGACTTCAAGCCAAAGCGTCCACGCAGGAGATGTATGCCTCCATCGACCAAGTCGCCGACAAGCTGGAGAAGCAGATTCGAAAGGTCAAAGACAGAATCGTCAGCCATAAGATTCGTTCCGGAGGGAGGCGGGTGCTGCCCCAGGCCGCGTTTCAGCCGGCGGACCTCGCCTCGGTGGACATCAGTCGGCCGCTCTTGCGGGAGATGACGTTGGAGGAGGCGCTGGCTGAACTGGACGGCGGGTCCGGCGTGCTCGTCTATCAGGACGCGAAGTCTGGAAAAGTGCAGGTCATCCAGCGCCATCCGAACGGCCGGGTCTCTCTAATCGATCCGGAAGCACAGCGGGCCCGCGCCTCGCATGCCAGGACTTAATCTTGTCATCGTCAGCGGTCTTTCCGGTTCCGGAAAGAGCCATGCGCTCAAGTGCTTTGAAGATACGGGATATTTCTGTGTCGACAACCTGCCGCCGGCATTGTTGCCTACGTTCGTCGAACTCTGCACTCAACAGAGCGGTGAAATCAAGAATGTCGCATTGGGCATCGATATCCGAGAGCGGGTGTTCTTTGCCGACTTGGTCGACAACCTCGAACGCTTAAAAGCGTCCGGTCACGCCGTCCATTTGGTGTTTCTAGAAGCACGAGAAGAGATCCTCGTACGGAGGTTCTCCGAAAGCCGACGCCCGCATCCCTTGTTGCCGCACATGCCGGTTCTGGAAGGCGTGCGATTTGAGAGAGAGCGACTGGCCGAGCTACGCAAGCATGCCAACAGGATCATCGATACCTCTGATTTGACCGTCCACGAGCTGCGGGATCTCCTGACGAAGGAGTTTCGCCAAGACAACCGCGCGCAGCGACTCACCATTTCGCTCATCACGTTCGGGTATAAGTTCGGTGTCCCGTACGATATCGATCTGCTGTTCGATGTGCGCTTCCTGCGCAATCCTTTCTTTGTCCCCGACTTAAAGCCGCTGACCGGCGAGGATGCCAAGGTCCAGGACTACGTGCTGAGCGATCCCGCGGCCGCTCCATTTTTGGAGCAGTTGGAAGGCCTCTTCAGGTTTCTGATTCCGCTGTTCGAGCGGGAGCAGCGGAGCTATGTCAGCATCGGCATCGGGTGCACGGGAGGCCGACACCGCTCGGTAACGATCGCCAAGCGGCTGCAGCAGACATTCGCCGCCCTCGGCCACGATGTGTCGATCGCCCACCGCGATATTCTCAAGCCGTAACAACCGCATCAGTAGCGCCCGACCCGGTCATCCCCCGGTTTCTTGACAGGTGGACTATACCAACTATACTTAAGTCGGGTATGGGCGAATATGCTCAATGCGCTCGAGGATGTGCGTGAAGCCGACGAAAGAAACACCTAAGAAGAAGTTATATAAGACGAATGAAGTCTGCGATTTGTTTGATATTTCCCGCGCGACATTGTTTCGATGGGAACGCCAGGGGTTGATATCCGGACCGCCACGGGACTGGAGAAATTGGCGGGTCTACACGGTCGATAATGTAGAGCAGATCAGGCAGGTCATGCAGGGACGTAAAGAGGTCGCCTAGAGGAGAAGCTCAACATGTTCTCATCCCTGAAGGGGTTGCTCGAAACCAACGTGACGTCCATGTTTGCGGCCAGGCGGCAACTGCTTGGTCTGGACATCGGGTCCAGCGCCATTAAATTGATCCAAATGAAAGAACAGCGCGGGCGCTACGTCCTTCAGAAGTTTGCCGTGAAGGAACTCGAGCCGGAAGTCATCGTGGACGGCACCGTCATGGACGAGGGTCGGGTGGTGTCTACGATCAAGGAATTGATGGAAGAGACGAAGACGAAGATCAAGCAGGCGGCCATTTCGATATCCGGACATGCCGTCATCATTAAGAAGATCGGCCTGCCGCCCATGCCTGATGACGAGCTGCAAGATCAAGTCAAGCTGGCCGCCGAGCAGTATATTCCGTTCGACATCAACGAGGTGAATCTCGATTTTCACGTCCTGCCTCCGTCGCAGTCGGCGATGGATGACCAGGGTGAGATGTCGATCATTCTGGTCGCCGCAAAGAAAGACAAGATCAACGAGTTGACCGAATTGGTCAAGGCGGCGGGACTCATGCCGATGGTGATGGACGTCGATGCCTTTGCCATCGAAAACATGTACGGGATCAATTATCCGGATGACGCCGAGAACACGGCCACGCTCGTGAATATCGGAGCCAGTGTCATGAACGTCAATATCGTGCGGGGAGGAACGTCGCTCTTTACGCGTGATATTCCCCTCGGCGGGAACCGCTATACCGAGGCCGTACAGCGTGAAATGGGAGTGTCGTACGAAGAAGCGGAGCAGCTCAAGAAGGCCGATTCCACGGCGTCGGCCGAGTCAAGCGAGCTCACGTCCGTCATCGACGGTGTGAATGCGGAAGTCGCGTCCGAGATCGCACGGACCATCGACTATTTCAAGACGACGTCGGCCGACGGCGATGTCGCGCGGGTACTGCTCTGCGGCGGCGGAGCAAAGATCAAGGGATTGTCGCAGCAGTTGCGCGACCGCATGCACGTTGATGTGGATATCGCCAATCCGTTCGCCGAAATCGATACGTCGATGTGCGACGAGGATCCGGACAAACTCAGCGAGATGAGCGCGATGGCGGCGGTCGGCGTCGGGCTCGCATTGAGGACCATGGGGGATCGATGATCAGAATCAACCTGCTTGCAGTCGGTCCAAAATCCAGAAAAGCCAAGCCCCAATGGGACGTGCGGGGCGAAGCGCTGCTCGGCGTGGGAGCGTTGGTCATTACGCTGGCCGGCTGCTGGTGGTATTCGGCCGCACTCGACGAGGAGTTTGAGCACAAGGTCGTTGAGAAACAGGGCAAGGAAAAGCAGGTCGCCGTACTGAAAGAACAGGTCAAACAGGTCCAGGACTTCGAAAACAAGAAGAAGCAGCTCGAAGACAAGAATCGGATCATCGAACAGTTGGAAAAAGCACGGACGGGCCCCGTCCGCGCCCTGGACAATGTCAGCCAGAGCTTGGAGCCGCTGAAGCTGTGGCTGCTACGGATGAATATGAAAGGCAACAGCATCGAGTTGGAGGGGCGCGCGCTGACGAACGACGATATCGTCGAATTCGTCAACAATCTCCGGCGAACCGACTACTTCACCATCGTCCGCCTGCAGGAAAGCCGAGCCGCGGTGGACAACAAAATGAACCTCTATCAGTTCAAGCTCGACCTTGCAATGAAAGGCTAGGGTATGAGTCTGACGAATCTGAATCTCGACTCGCTGCGCAGCATTCCCACGATCCAGAAGGTCGCTCTCCTGGGGTTGCTGGTAGCCGGCATCCTGGTCGCATTCTATTACTACGTCGTCGATCCAAAAACCGCGGAGATCGAGGCCGTCCGCGGACAGGTGGCGCAACTCGATACGGAAATCCAAACGCTGACGATCAAGGTCAAGCATCTTGACGAGCTTATCGCGGCCGGCAAGCAATTGGAGATTGAGTTGGCAAAGAAGCGGGAACGTCTCCCGCCGGAAGAAGAAGCGGTCATGTTGCTCAAGCAAGTTTCCGATCTCGGCACCCGCCTGGGTTTGGATATCAAATTATGGAAGCCTGGAGCTCAGACCGAAGACGCATCGAAATTGTTTGTGCGGATGCCGGTCAATGTGGAAGTGACCGGGGGCTATCACACCGCCGCCCTGTTCTTCGACCGCATCAGCAAGTTTCCCCGAATTATCACGGTGTCCGACGTCAAAATTGGTTCGCCCCGCGTGGATCAGGGTCGTGTGGTGACCCAGACGGTCTTCGATTTGGTGGCGTATGCGGCTCCTCAGGAGAAGAAGGCGGGCCCCGCCCCGGCGAAGTAAGGAGTCAACGGAATGGATGACATGACGGTTCGGGAAATAGGATGGTGGCGGAAACACGGACACCGGCTTATCGTTGCCGCGGGTCTGATCGGAGGGATCATTGGCCTGGCGCCGCTGACTTTGCAGGCTCAAGTCAATGCAATCCGTCCGGCTGATTCGTTGAAAGTCCCGTCCATGCCGGAGATGTCCCGGGAAGCACCGAACGTCGAGATGCCCGTCGTCGCGCCCGCCAATCCCGTCGCGAAGGCTGACCCGACGGCGGTATCCTCGATGACCGGGCTCTTATACGACCCGTCGGGACGCCGTGACCCCTTCGCTCCGATCATGGAGAACGGCCTACAAGCGCAATCCGACGCGGTATTGCCCCCGTTGCAGCGAGTCGGCCTCACGGAGTTAAGCCTCATCGGCATCGTGTGGGGGGCATACGGCTACACCGCCATGGTTCAGACGCCGGACGGCAAAGGCTACAGCATTCGCCGTGGAACCAGAGTCGGTCCCAACAACGGCGTCGTCAGTTCAATCACCGACCGCGGCATCATCGTCCAAGAGCGGTTTACCGATGTGTATGGGAACAAACAGGAGCGGGAATACGTCAAGCTCTTGCATGCGAAAGAGGACATAGAATGAAACAGCGACCAGCGCACAGCACGTATTGTTTGAGCATTGCAGTCGTTGCGGGAGTTCTGGCGGCGGCCGGCGAGGGGGCGACGCCGGCGTCGGCGGCCGACGAGCGGCACGGGGTGTCGATCGCTGCGATCCATCCGCCGCCGACAACCTCGACGATGCGTCACACGGATCCGCCAGGTCCCTCATCCGACCCGCGTGTGGTCGTCTCTCAACGGAGGCCCAAGGCGCTTCTTCGAGCCAGGACCATCCAAATGGCCGCCGAGACCGACTCCATGAAGGAAGAGAAGAAGAATGAGGAGTCTTCGTCAGAGGTGATGACGGGCCACTCGCGATATGTCGGCCGCCGGATCTCGCTCGACTTTCAGCAGGCGGACATCAGCAATGTGCTCCGACTGATCGCCGAAGTCAGCGGGTTCAATATCGTGGTGGGTGAGGGTGTGAAAAATAAGGTCACGATGAAGCTGGCCAATGTCCCGTGGGATCAGGCCCTCGACATGCTGCTGAAGATGAACGGACTCGGCATGATTCGCCAGGGCAATATCGTCTGGGTCGATACACTGACGAATATCGCCAAGCAGCAGGATGAGGAGGCCCGTGCCAAGGAATCGAAAGCGAAGGCCGAGCCGATCGTCACCCGGGTGTTTTATATCCGCAACCTAAATGCGCAAGAGGTCCAGACATCGCTCAGGCAATACATGAGCCCTCGGGGGGTCATGAACTTCAGTCAGGCCAGCAACGCGCTGATCGTCAGCGACACGGAAACGAAGATCGGGGTCATGCGGCAGTTGGTCGACGGATTGGACCTGGAAGTTCCGCAAGTGCAGATCGAAGCCAGAATCGTGCAGGCCGACACAACCTATACGCGGTCCCTCGGCGTGCAATGGGGTATTCAGAATGTCAATAACATGGGGAACAACGGTACAGCCGCATTCAAGACCGGCACGACCGGCTCGTTCGGAGCTCAGGTTTCCGACTTCCTGGTCAATCTCCCGGCGAACCCGGGATTTCCTTCGGCCCCCGGTGCAGGATTCACGATCGGGAAGACGGACGGCGCGCTCTTGGACGTGCGCTTGTCCGCCGGAGAACTCCTCGGCTTAACGAAGGTGATTGCGGCGCCGAAAGTCACGACGCTGGACAAGCGCGATGCGAAGATCGCGCAGGGCGAATCCATTCCGTTCCAGACGACTTCGCTGCAGGGTACGCAGACCACGTTCGTCGATGCCAACTTGGAGCTCAATGTCACGCCGCAGATTACATCGCGCGATCCGCGGGAGATCGGCAAGCTCATTCTCATGAAAGTGCGGGCGACCCGCAATGCGGTCGGCGCCCGGAGCAATCCGGCGGGACCGAGTATCGATCGCCGGGAAGCGACGACGCAGGTTCTCGTGCGGGACGGAGAGACCATGGTGATCGGCGGCGTGTTCGTCGATACGCAGAACAACAACGTGGCGGGCATTCCCTATCTCTCCAGAGTGCCGGTGCTGGGCTGGTTGTTCAAACAGAAGACCGAGAACGTGACGAAACAAGAGCTGCTCATCTTCTTGACACCCACCATCGTAAAGAGCTAAAAATCGCCCCCATCGGCGATGTTGCGTTATCTGAATGGGGGCGAATCCCACGGCAAGTATCTCCTCGCTGTTCTTGAAGGCGTTCCCTCGGGGCTTCCTCTGACAGCCGAGATGGTCGATCACGATCTGGCCCGCCGCCAGAAAGGGTACGGGCGCGGCGGCCGGATGCGGGTTGAACAGGACCGAGTCGAGTTTGCCTGCGGCGTACGTAAAGGCAAAACGATCGGAAATCCCCTCGGTTTGCTCATTTCAAACAAGGATTGGGAAAACTGGAAGGAGGTCATGGCGGCCGAGCCGGGCCCGACTCCCCCGGAAAAGGTCGTGACCAGGCCCCGTCCCGGACATGCGGATTTGGTCGGAGCGATCAAGTATGGGCACCGGGATGTGCGGAACGTCTTGGAGAAAGCCAGCGCTCGTGAGACCGCCATCCGTGTCGCGATCGGCGGGGTTGCCAAGGCTCTGCTGAGCCATTTCGGGATCGACGTCATCAGCTACACGGTGGAGATCGGGAGTATCGTGGCGAACTGTGGATCAGATCCGCTGGAGGCGTATAAAAGGGCGGAGAGCTCGGAGGTGCGCTCGCCGGATTCTGATGCCGGAACCAAGATGATCGAGCAAATTCGGACCGCCAAGCACCGCGGCGATACGCTCGGAGGGGTGTTCGAGGTCGTCGTGATGAATCCTCCGATCGGGTTGGGAACCTATGCTCAATGGGACCGGCGGCTCAGCGCCAGATTAGCGATGGCGGCAATGAGCATCCAGGCGATGAAGGGGGTCGAAATCGGCATGGGTTTCGAAGCCGCCCGGCGATTCGGCTCGGAAGTGCACGACGAGATCTATTACGATCGGACGGACAAGGCATTTGTCCGAAAGACCAACAATGCCGGCGGGCTCGAAGGCGGGATCACCAATGGTCAGCCCATCGTGATTCGTGTGGCGATGAAGCCCATCTCCACGTTGTACAGCCCCAAGAAAAGCGTGGACATCATTTCGAAGGAGCCGTTCGAGGCCACGGTGGAGCGCTCGGATATCTGTACGGTGCCCGCCGCGGGCGTGGTCGGTGAAGCCGTCATCGCGTTTGAAATGGCCAACGCCATGGTGGAGAAATTCGGCGGAGACAGCCTGGAGGAGATGAAGCGCAATTTCGAAGCCTATCAAGCCTACGTCAGAGACTTTTAGTTCACCGGCCGCTGTGCTACCATCCGGTCGCTTTGACCACCTTCCCTCGACTCATCGCCATCACCTGTGCAGCCGCTGGTGTCGGGCCCGCATCGAGGCCGCTCATTGTTCCAATCGATTTTCATGGGGCGCGGCGGCGATGATCGGCGGATCTACCTCCCATACCGTGCCGGTGGAGCTCGGCGAGCGCCGGTATCGCATCATCATTGATCGCGGCCTCCTTTCCCGAACCGGCGCGATTCTTCACGAATTGGGATGCAAAGGAAAAGTGGGGGTTGTCACGGATCGGAACCTCGCCCGCCTGCATCTGAGGCCGCTCATAGGCTCGCTCAGGAATGCCGACTTTGAAACTGTGTCCATCGTTCTCCCTCCCGGGGAACGCACCAAATCGCTCCGCACCGTCGAACGTATTCTCGATCAACTGGTGGGGGAGAAGTTCGAGCGCCGGTCGACCCTGCTCGCGCTCGGCGGCGGCGTGATCGGGGATCTCACGGGCTTTGCCGCGGCGATTTATCTCCGGGGCATCCCGTTTATTCAGCTGCCCACTAGTTTGGTGGCGCAGGTGGATTCCAGCGTGGGGGGAAAGACCGGCGTCGATCATCGATTGGGGAAGAATTTGATCGGGGCGTTTCATCAGCCGAGATGCGTATTGATCGACACCGCTACGTTGCGCACCCTGCCGACTCGTGAATGGATCGCGGGACTGGCGGAGGTCATCAAATACGGGGTGATTGCCGATGAGGGGTTTTTTGAATTCTTGGAGCGAAACATCGAACGAATCCTGCACCATGACGAGGATGCCGTCTCGCGGATCATCACCCGCTCGTGTGAGATCAAGGCCCAGGTCGTCGCAGAAGATGAACGGGAGTCGGACCGCCGGCGGATTCTGAATTTCGGGCACACGATCGCCCACGCTTTAGAAGCGCTCAGCGGGTATCGCGGACTGGTTCACGGAGAGGCGGTCGGCATCGGCATGGTTCAGGAAGCGGATATCGCCCGACACCTCGGCCTCGGCGGCCTGGATGCGGTCGAGCGTATCCGCGGTCTCGTGCGTGCCGCGGGGTTGCCGTCTGATATGCCGGGCGTGCCGTTTGCGCGGCTCTGGGAGGCCATGCAATCGGACAAAAAGGTGCTCGACGGCACCATCTATTGTGTCCTGCCGAGACGCATCGGCGATGTTGCAATCGTGCCGCTCAATCGGCAGGATTGCGCAAGGTGGTTCGCCGCGCTGGCCGCAGGGCGGCGCGGTCCACGACCACATGCACGTCGCAGGGCCCGCATTTCAGGTCGCCACTGACACATGGAATCGAAACCGACCCAGACGATCGCCCAGCTTGAAAAGGCTTTGCGCGAAAAGACGCGTGAAGTCGATACGCTTCACCGCATCAGCGAGTCGATCAGCAACACGCTCGACCTCGAGTCCGTTCTGAAACACATCGTCGATATGGTCGTCGAGGTGACCAAGGCCGACGCCTGCCTGCTGTATCTCCTCTCGTCCGGTCAGGACGAGCTTATTCTGCGGGCCTCCAAGAATCCGCACCCCAAATTGATCGGACGGATCACGATCGGCCTGGGCGAAGGCATTACGGGATGGGTGGCTCGTGAACGGACTCGGGTGGTGATCCCGAGCAACGCCAGCGACGATCCCCGGTTCAAGTTTTTCCACAACCTTCCGGAAGACCGGTATCAGGCGTTCATTTCGGTCCCCATCATGGCGAAGCAGGAAGTGGTGGGTGTGATCAATGCGCAACACAAGCGTGCCAGGCGGTATCGCGAGGATGAAATCGCGCTGCTGTCCACGATCGCCAACCAAGTCGGCGGTGCGATCGAGAACGCCCGGTTGTACGACCAAATGAAGCGGAAGGTGCTTCAGTTGGACACATTGTCACAAGTCTCCGCGACGGTCTCGTCGAACCGGCTCATCGACGATGTGCTGCAGCTCATTGTGACGATGACTGCGCAGATGATGGGATCGACGATCTGTTCCATCATGTTGTTGGATGAGACGTCGAACGAACTGCGGATCGGGGCGACACAGAGTCTCAGTGAACAGTACCGGCGGAAGCCGAACGTCAAGGTCGGGCAAAGCATCAGCGGACGGGCCGTACAGGAGCGCCGGCCCATCATCGTCGCCGATGTGACCAAAGACCGCGATTTCATGTATCGAGAACTCGCGCAACGCGAAGGGCTCTGCTCGTTGCTCTGTGTCCCTATGCTGGTAAAAGAAAAAGCGATCGGCGTGATCAACAGCTACACGTCCAAGCCGCATGTCTTTACGCCGGAGGATGTGAAGCTGTTGCAGGCTATCGGTAATCAGGCGGCCATTGCCATCGATCACACGACCTTGCTCGAGAAGTCCTTTGAAATGCAGGAAGCACTGCAAGTCCGTAAGTTGCTCGAGCGGGCAAAGGGCTATCTGATGCGGTCAAAAAGGCTCTCGGAGGAACAGGCGTTTAAGCTTATCCAGCGGCAAAGCATGGATCTGCGCAAATCCATGCGGGAGATCGCAGAAGCGATACTTCTGGCCGGCGACATTGAGGAAAGAGCCGAGCGCAAATAGGAATGCTACTTGGGTGCTTTCTTCGCCGGCGGCGACACCGGCTTCCCCGTTTGCTCCATTTGTTGATCAAGCCGTCGGCGAATGACTCCGAGCTCTTTCCGGAGTTCTTCCAGTTCGCTGTCCTTTTTCTTCATATCTTCCTTCAGCGTTTGGAGTTCGGTTGCGGAACCGGGAGCTGCCCCAGGCTGAGCCGCTGTGCCGGTTTTCTCCGAAGCCGCCGACTGCGCAGAGGAAGTCGCCGCCGGCGGTGCAGCGGGTTTGCCGGCCGGGACGGGCGCCAAGGCCAAACGTTGTAGGTCGATGACGAGCATTTGCCCGAACCCGTCGCGGGAAACCATCGGCGGGGGGAGATCCGATCGCCATGCTATTTCAGGGACAAAGAGCACGTCGTGGTTCACCAATCCCGTGGAGTCTGGCACGTTTCGGTTCGGCATATTGACGGTGTCGGGCCGTGCGGGACGATGCCGATACTCCGTGAGGAAAAGATAGAGCGACCGCCCATAGGCATAGAGCGCACCCGCCGTGAATTCCTTGGGCGCAAGCGCCAGAGGGGGTTCGGATGAACCCACCGCGGCGCCCGTTCGCTGTGAATAGGTCGGTGCTCCGACCTGCTGGACACGGAATCCCACCTGTTGGTCCGGTGCGGCGCGCGTGAGGGCCTCCGTGATCCCGGGTGAGAGAAATGCGATATCGTCTTCCGAAAACGCGGGAACGATGGCCGCTTGACCGGCGACCAGGGACTGCAGGACGTCCTGTTGGCGGCGAACCATCACGCCGCGCAGAGCCTGTTCGATGAGACTGCGGTCAAGCTTGATCGGATGCGCGGCCTGAAATTGGCGGTCCGGGATGCGCTCGAGATAGACCGATCCATGCGCCGCATCGGTGGTAATGGTTTCGTCAATCTGGTGCCCGGCACATCCGCCAAGCAATAGGAAGCCGGCAATACCGAACCAGATCCAATGATGTTGCATGGTCCACTCGTTTCAGTTCGAGAGCGGAGTGTAACACACGAACCATCGATCCCGGTAAGGCCATTTGTTGCCTTGACACCGAGTCAGGACTCGGTATACAAGTAGCCCCCGTATTTACCGGGAGTGAAGACAACGGAGTCTCACTTCCGCCTAATTACAATTAAGGCGAGGACAAAGGCGTCCTTTTGGTCCGATGACCGGGCCGGAAGGGCGTTTTTTTTCAGGAACGGGCAGCCCCTCCGGTCGTGATGCAGTTGAATCCCAAACCAGGAGGGCTGAGCGGTGAATGCAAGAACGTTGGGAGGGACGGTATTAGGGGCGATCGTCATCACCGTCTTTGTCGCCATTGCCGCGGCGTGGGCTGAAGAAGGGCAGAGCGCCGGCCAGGCAGAGGGAGCCGGGCGGTTGTCGAGGGAGACGGAAAGTCCGCCGGCCGTGATCTGCGGCGGTTGCGTTGCCCCTACATTTCTCACGCAAGGCAAAGGCAGCATCGTACCGTATGGACGCATCGAGTTGGATGCGATCTACAGCACCAGGAATACCAACCCGCTCGACCCGGGCCAATTCAACGGCTACGCGACGGCCGCCGGCAAGAGCAGCAATGCCTCGTCCACGTTGAATCCTCGCTACAGTGTCTTCGGCCTACGCGCCGACCGGACCGATGGAAAACACACATTGACCGGAGTGGTCGAAGCCGATTTCTACAGCCAGACCGACAATGCCGGCAATATCTCTCCGCGCTTGCGCTTGGCCAATGTCAAATATTCGCCGAATAACAATCGCACGACCTTCGTGGCCGGTATGGATTGGACGCCGATCATGTCCTCCCATCCAAATTTGATCGACTTTTCAATTATGGGATACAACGGCAACCTGTGGCAGCGTCTTCCGCAGGTCACCGTGAAGCATAAATTTACAGACAACTTCGACGGACTGCTGACCGTCATGCGCTTCGAGCGCGGCTTGTCCGCCATTCAGCCTCAGACTCAGCGGAGGCCATTTGAAGGCGCCGGCGCCGGCGCAGTTTCGCCCGGGAATTGTGCAGCGAACGCATTATTCGCCTGTAATGAGAATGCCTTCAACGATCCGGTTCAGATGCCCTATGTCGGGACACGGTTCGGGTACTACGGGACAGGAAACATGCAAGGCGTGATGCTGGCGATGAGCGCAGCCTTTCGATACTATCGTTCCGCGCCGACCGCCGGCGGCATACCGGCGGGTCAGGACATCAATTCTTATCTGGTCGGCGCCGAAGTCGGCGTGCCGATCACCAGTCGGCTCAAGTTTACCGGTGAAATCGCGTATGGACAGGCGTTGGGCGTGGAGTTCTTCCGGTTCGGCCAAGACCGCAATCTCGGCACCGGCAAGCCGATTCGCACTGTCGTCGGATGGGCCGAGTTGGATTATGCGTACAGCCGGGAAGTGACCTTGATCGGGGGATATGGGTTCGACAATCCCCTCAATTCCGATCTGAAAGGGACGGCAGCCGGTCCGGATACACAGTATCTCTTGAATCACCGCACCTATTTGACGGCCGTCCGCCACATTTGGGGCGATCTATTCGCCTCCTTTGAATGGAATCATCTCATGACCGAATGGTCCACCGGAGAACGATTCCACGGCGACAACTTTATGATTTCGACCTGGTACAACTTCTAACTGCGGTGGAGAACCATGCCGCATTCATCGGCGCGGTGAGTCCGGTGCGACAGACGACGGTTGCCTGAACGATTGAGCAACAAGGGAGGAGGGAGAATGGTGAACAATCGCGACATAACTCCACGAGACGAAGCGGACGCAATGCCGCGTGACGGAGAGGATCAGACCGTGTCGCGTCGCGGCTTCTTGGTTCGTGGAACAAGAGCGGCGGCCGGAATCGGTGTCGCAGCTCTGCTGGGAAATCTCGGCCACTGGGCCCTGTCCCATGCGGCGGACAAGGAGCCGATCAAGATCGGCGTGCTGCATTCGCTCAGCGGCACGATGGCGATCAGCGAGGTCTCGCTGCGTGATGTGGTGTTGATGGCGGTCGAAGAGATCAATGCCAAGGGCGGGGTGCTCGGGCGGCCTCTGAAACCTGTCGTCGTCGATCCCGCTTCGAATTGGGACCTCTTTGCCGAGAAGGCCAAACAATTGCTGGTGCAGGACAAAGTGGCGGTAGTGTTCGGCTGCTGGACATCCGTCAGCCGAAAATCCGTGCTGCCCGTTTTTGAGAAAAACAACGGGCTCCTCTTTTATCCCGTGCAATACGAAGGCGAGGAATGTTCACACAACGTGTTCTATACCGGTGCGGCGGTCAACCAACAGGCCGTCCCGGCCGTCGAATATCTCATGAGCAAGGAGGGCGGCGCCTACAAGAAATTCTATCTGCTGGGGACGGACTATGTGTACCCCCGGACGACCAACAAGATTCTCCGGGCCATGTTGTTGGCGAAGAAGGTGCCGGCGGCGAACATCATGGAAGAGTACACGCCGTTTCATCACCAGGATTATCAGACCATCGTCGGCAAGATCAAGAAGTTCGCCGCCGGCGGCGGCGCCTGCGTGATCAGCACGATCAACGGCGACAGCAATGTGCCGTTCTATAAGGAATTTGCGAATCAGGGCTTGCGGGCCGAGGATGCGCCGATCATGGCCTTCAGCGTGGCGGAGGATGAGCTGCGCGGCATGGACACGACCGCGCTTGTGGGCCACCTGGCGGCCTGGAATTACTATCAAAGCGTGGACACACCGCAAAACAAGCAATTCGTGGCCAACTTCAAGGCCTATTGCAAGAAAAACAATCTGCCGGATGGGGAGAAGCGCGTGACGGATGATCCAATCGAGGCAGCCTATTTCGGCGTGTATGTCTGGAAACAAGCGGTGGAGAAGGCCGGCAAGACCGATGTGGATGCGGTGCGAAAAGCCGTCTATGGGCAGAAGTTTCTCGCCCCGGGAGGCGAGATCATGATGGACGAAGCCAACCACCATACGCACAAGCCGGTGCTGATCGGTGAAATTTTGAAGGACGGGCAGTTCAAGGTCGTGTCCCGTTCGAAGGGCCTTGTGAAACCGGAGCCTTGGAGCGAATACACGAATCCGGAAAAGGGCTGTGATTGGGTCAAGCACCAGGGCACGTACAAGAAAGCATAGTCGGCTCCCATGATGATCTGGCCCGGCGTGCTGCTGTTGATCCTGCTTGTCTCGGCCGACGCCGGTTCCAGCGTGGCGGAGTCGAATGAGATCGACCTTTCCTGGCCTGCCACGGTCCGGCAAGCGCTGACCGATCTGGGCGGGCAGGACCTCACGGCTCGTGAGGCGGCCGCCCGCCTGCTGATCGAGACAGCGGATGAGTCGGTGCTCCCGCTCCTCGATCAGATGCGGGTGGAAGGCGATCGAAGCTTGCGCTTGGCCATCAAACCGATTGCCGATTTGATTCGCAATCGAGTCCGCTTGCACAGCGATGATGCCGACATCCGGCGATCGGCGGCGGGTGATCTAGGAAGCAGCGGGCGAGCCGAAGCGATTCCCTGGCTCGAACAGGCGGTCGCCCGTGAGACCCATCGGTGGGCCCGTTACACCATGCAAGAAGCCGTGGCGCTCTTGCAACTCAATGCGCAGGAGTCCTCCCTCAGAATAGCCGCTGCCTCGGCGCTCGGAGATCTTCGCAGCCAAAATGCCGTGTCGGCGCTGAAGGAGTTGGTGCAATCAGCCGGCGAGCCGGCGGCAACGGACGATCAGAAGAAACTGGGGCTTGCGGCAGGCGAAGCCGTCGATCGCATCGAAACTTGGTCCGCCTGGTCCACTGCCATCGAAACCCTATTTCGCGGCATCAGCTTGAGCTCCATTCTCTTGATCATGTCGCTCGGCCTGGCCGTGGTGTTCGGCCTGATGGGAGTCATCAACATGGCGCACGGCGAATTGATGATGGTCGGCGCTTACACCACCTTCGTGATGCAGTCCTGCTTCAAGGCCTATCTGCCGGCCGACTGGTTCGATCACTATTTTCTGGCCGCGATGCCGGCCTCGTTCCTCACCGCCGCCCTCACCGGCCTTGTGTTGGAAATGACGATTATTCGATTTCTGTACGGGCGGCCGTTGGAGACCATGTTGGCGACGTGGGGCGTGAGCCTGGTCTTTATCCAGATGGCCCGGGTCTATTTCGGCGACCTCACTTCCGTGGCTGCTCCCGCCTGGCTGAACGGCGGAACGCAAGTCATGGTCGGGGTCTATTTGCCGTACAATCGCATCTTCATCATCGTGCTGTCGGCGGTGTGCGTGACCGGCATCTATCTGCTGCTGTTCCGGTCCAGCGTCGGATTGCGAGCACGAGCCGTCATGCAAAACAGAAGCATGAGCGCCTGTCTCGGGATTCCAACGAGGAAGGTGGACGCCTATACGTTTGCGTTCGGCTCTGGTCTTGCCGGAATCGCCGGATGGGCCCTGACCTTGATCGGCAACGTCGAGCCGGGATTAGGACAAAATTATATCGTCGATTCCTTCATGGTCGTCGTCACCGGAGGAGTGGGCAAACTGGCGGGGACGATCGTCGCCTCTTTTGGGATCGGCGGCCTGAACAAATTATTGGAACCGAGCATGGGGGCCGTGTATGCCAAGGTCCTTATTCTCGTGCTGGTCATTCTGTTTCTCCAACGGCGCCCATCAGGGCTCTTCGCCGTGAAGGGCCGACATGCGGATGCGTAGGTTCCAGCCCTGACCATGCCGCAGCGGTCCTGGTTTCTTCATTCCCTCCACCGCCCTCTCTCTGCTATGCTCGTAACTTCACCGGCCGTGCGGACATACCCTCGTGGGGGTGGTCGGGAGTCGGCCGGATAGTGGCCATGAAAAGCAATCCATCTGAGGCTCGGTCGGTTCCCCACAGCGAGGGCGCGGGATTCTGGCTGACCGGATTTGCGCTCCTGATCGTCCTGCCGATTCTGAACGTCTTGCCCTCTGAAGACTCTTGGCTCCATGTGTCGGACTTCGCGTTGAATCGCTTCGGCAAATTTCTGGCCTTCGCCATCCTGGCCCTTGGATTGGATCTGATCTGGGGGTATACCGGCATCCTCAGCTTGGGCCACGGAGTGTTTTTCGGCCTCGGGGCCTATTGTATCGGGATGAACTTGATGCTCGGGATCGGATCGGAGAGCGTGTACGGCAGCGAGTTGCCCGATTTCATGGTGTGGAACCAGATGACCGCGGTGCCGTGGTTCTGGAAGCCGTTTTACAGTCTGCCGGTGGCGCTCCTGGCCGGCATTCTGGTGCCGGTCGCGTGTGCGTGTCTTTTCGGGTTTCTCGCCTTCCGAAGCCGGATCAAGGGCGTCTATTTCGCCATCATCACCCAAGCGCTCGCGTTATCGGCTTGGCTGGTTTTCAACCGCAATGAAACCAATCTCGGCGGGACCAACGGCCTCACCGATTTTAAGAAGATCGCCGGATTCTCGCTCAGTGAGCCGGGGACGCAGCGGGCCTTGTATGTTATGACGGTGTTATGTTTGGGAGGCGCGTACCTGCTGTGCCGCTGGATCACTCAGTCGCGTGCGGGCAAAGTCCTGGTCGCCATTCGGGACAGCGAACAGCGGGTGCTCTTTTCCGGCTACTCCCCGGCCAACTACAAATTGTTCGTGTTTGTCTTGTCGGCGGCCATGGCCGGCGTGGCCGGCATGCTGTATGTACCCCAAGTCGGTATCATCACGCCCGCACAGATCGGCGTCCTGCCTTCCTTGGAAATGGTGATTTGGGTGGCGGTCGGCGGGCGCGGCACACTGGTCGGCGCCATTCTAGGCGCCGTCGGCGTGAATTGGGCGCGAAGCACCCTAACCAACCATTTTCCCGAGCTGTGGCCGTTCTTTCTCGGGGGACTGTTTGTGGCGGTGGTGCTGGCCTTTCCTGAAGGACTCGTCGGCCTGTTCCGCAAAATCGGTTCGAGCGGTCGGACCCGGCTGTATCGTTTGCGACGGCCTCTGATTGTCCACGAAGGGGGCGGCCGCTGTGACTGAGCGGGGGTCGATCATATACCTCGAAGGCGTCGTCGTCGATTACGATGGATTCAAGGCGCTGAACAATCTGAACTTCATCGTCGATTACAACGAACTCCGTGTCGTCATCGGCCCGAATGGGGCGGGAAAGACGACCTTGCTCGACGTCATTTCAGGGAAGACGAAACCGGCAAAAGGGCGGGTCATTTTTGGAAAGGACACGGATCTCATCGGCCTGAACGAGCACCAGATCACGACCTTGGGAATCGGCCGGAAGTTTCAGGCTCCGTCGATCTACGCCAACTTGACGGTATGGGAGAATCTCGACCTATCGCTGCGTCGCCCCAGCAAGGGTGTCATGGCGACATTGTTCGGCACCTCGCGGAAAGAGGAGAGGGAACGAATCAGCGAGGCTCTACGAATGATCAAACTGGCCGACAAAGAAGGGCAGCGAGCCGGTTCGCTGTCCCATGGCGAGAAACAATGGCTTGAAATCGGCATGGTGATTCTTCAAGACCCGGCGCTCCTGTTGGTGGATGAGCCGGTCGCAGGGATGACCGATAAGGAGACGGAGCAAACGGGGATGCTCCTGCAGACGTTGGCGGAGCAGCATGCCATCATCGTGATCGAACATGACATGGAGTTTGTTCGGCAGATTGCTCGAACCGTCACCGTCCTCCATGAAGGTACGGTGATCTGTGAGGGGCCCGTTGAACAGGTCCAGGCGGACCCGCGTGTCGTGGAGATTTACCTGGGTCGCCAAAAAGTCGCGCATGCGTGACTACGGGAAACGCGCACGTCTCGGCGTGCGCGGGGCGGGCGGGTGAGAAAGATTGAAACAGAGCGTATAGCTGATGGCTAATAGCTGATGGCCGATAGTAAGAATAGAGGGAGCAAAAGCGTGCAGCGCCGAACTGAAGCATGAATCAGAAAATCGTTCCTGCCATATGCCATTCGCCATAAGCTTTCTTTTATTGCCATACGCCATACGCCATCAGCCGTAAGCTCTTGTTTTACCGCCATGCTCCAACTTAATGCCCTCAACGTCTACTACGGAGAGAGCCACATCCTTCGAAATGTGTCTTTAACAGTGGGAGCCGGTGCGGTCGTCTGCCTGATGGGAAGAAACGGCGTGGGTAAGACCACGACGTTGAAGGGAATCATGGGCCTGCTTCCTGTCCGCTCGGGGCAGGTGCACCTTGATGGTCACGACATAACGAAAGAGACCACGGATCGGCGCGCCAGGCGTGGCTTGGCCTATGTGCCGCAGGGGCGGGAAATCATTCCCCATCTGACGGTTCGGGAGAATCTTCAATTGGGTTATTGGGCCAGGCCGGTTTCGTCAAACGGAACATCCGAGAAAGATGCTTTTGACGAGGTGTATGCGCTGTTCCCTAAGCTGACGCAGATCCTCGAACGGCCTGGGGGCGTCCTAAGCGGCGGTGAGCAACAGCAACTGGCGATCGGGCGTGCGCTCTTGTCGAACCCCAAAGTATTACTCCTGGATGAGCCGACCGAAGGCATTCAGCCGTCGATTGTCGACCAAATAGAAGACGTGATCATCGGATTCAAGAACGCGCGCCGCTTTGCCATTCTCCTCGTGGAGCAGGGGTTGCATTTTGCCGCCAGGCTGGCGGACTCCTATGTCGTAATGGCCAAAGGAGCGGTGGTAGCGGCGGGGCGTGCGGATGAATTAAGTCATGAGCAGGTCAAACAACATCTCATTGTTTAGTGCGGGTCCTGTCTCCGGACATCCCAGCCGTGCTCACTCAGACCCTGCCGGCTCACCGTCTCGCCGGCGCGTACAAACTTGGTGCTCGTTATTTCTCGCACCGTGCGCCCCATCCCCAGTGGGTCCCTTTCGTTGCGCGCGTTTCGGGAAGGACGCGTCTCGGCGCGGCAGGGGCGGGTGGGTGAGAACGTTGCCGGCCGGCGCCACCCGCTTCGATTACAGAGGAGAAGAAACATTCATGAACAAAGCTCACAAATACTGTCCCCACAGCTTGTTCTTTTTTTCCTGTCGGGGTGCGCCACGGGGGGCTATACGCCGCCCGGTAGGCTGGGTCACTTCTCCGCTGATCTCGTCTCTCCCCGCCGTCTCTCTTGCCCACCGGCATGATAAGATCGTGCATCCGCACAGAGTCGCAATGACACGGATCATCCAAAGGAGTGTCATATGAACGGACGAGCATGGTTGATCGGTGTGGTGCTCCTGGTCCTACCTGGCTGCTTCTACGATACGAGGTCGTTGGCGTACACGAATGCATCTATCTCCGATCTGAGACAAGGCCGGGACTGCAAAGTGCTCTTCTTCGGACTTACACAGGTCCCTGATCTGACTGTGGCCCAAGCCATACGCCTGGGCGGCATCACTAAACTACGGAGCGCCGAATATCAAATGAGCATGTTTCATGGCGTTGGCAACGAGTGCGTGGTAGCCCATGGGGAATAAAGGTAGGTCTGGAAACTTCGGAAAACTGCGCCATAAAGTGGAAGATGGCGGCCAAGATGGGCTTCCGTGTGCCTTCACGTTGATGAGCATGTTCACCGCAATAGGAACGGGTTCTCGAGGCCTGTAGGGCGGCGCTGGGATGGACGCTGGCTCATGATTTCATGTAACATGCGAGTCAGCATCTGACGAAGTGAATCGAGGGAATCAACCGGCAACTTGCTTGATGATTCATCTTTTCAAAGCGATCTGATTATCTCCCGGCCGGCGTCTCGCCCTTCTCTTTCACATCGAATTGCACATAGCCTTATAAGAGTCGCGCTTTGTGCGTTGGTGATCGCGGTCGGCGAGGCAAAGGCTCAGGCGCCGGCCGGCACAGCGAACCAAGATTTGGATCACGTCGCGCTCAGGCACAAGGACGGCCCGAAACGGGTCGAGAAGCGGGTCTTATCCGAGGAGTTGGGATTGCGATTCTACGGATATCTGGACGGGTCCTACACACAGAACTTCAATAATCCCTCGAACAAGATCAATCAGCTTCGCATCTTTGATGTCAATTCGAATCAGTTTCGACCGAATCTGGCGCAGATCGTGTTGGAGAAGGAGGCCAAAGCCGATGGAAGCTGGAAAGACCGAGCCGGCTTTCGCGTGAAAGGCAACGCCGGCCGCGACTCCGATTTCATCGGCGGCTTCAATCTCAGCAATTGGGCCGACATTCAGGAAGCCTACCTGCAGTACATCACGCCGATTGGGAATGGCCTGAATATCCAGCTCGGTCAGTTCAATACGCTGATCGGGTATGAAGTCGTTGAAAGCCCGCATAACCCGAATTACTCGCGGTCATGGCTCTTCGGCCTGGGCCAGCCGTTCACGACGCGAGGCGGCCGGTTATCATATGACATCACGAAACGAATCTCATTGTCGGTCGGAGCGATCAGCTACATCAACTCCGCACGGGGGAACAGCCGCAACGATCCGTTAATGGAATCGGCGCTGACCGTCAGTCCGTCTGACCGGCTCAAATTGACTTTGTATGCCTTCACTGGGCCGCGGCCGGGATCGATCGGCACACAAGGCGGGACTATTCTCTTGGTCGGAGGCTTTGCCAGCTTCCGAGCGACAGCACAAACCTCTCTCGTCATCGAGTCGTACTATGCGAATCAGGCGAACAGCAGCAGAATCAGCGAGGCCGGCAATGCCCGCTGGAACGGGGTGGCGGCCTATGTGATCCATGATTTCAACCGGCAATGGGGAGTGCGATTGCGGGCCGAACTGTTCGAAGACGCCGGGGGGTTCGTGTCATGCGAAGGGACGACCACGTACCAGCCCAAGGCCAATGTCTGCTTCGGGGCGACCTCTATGACTTCGGCACCGCCGGTCGCGCAAACCCTCTGGGAAATCACCTCGACCTTGCAATATAAGCCTATCCGATCGTTAATGACCCGACTCGAATTTCGTTACGACAAATCCAACCAGAATGTCTTTCAACTCGGGGCGCGCGCGACGAGCTATCAACCAACGCTGTCGCTGGAAGCGATCTATTTGTTTTGACCAGTGCCGTAGCGCCGGAGATTCTCTTCCGGCGTCGAGGACTCGGCAGGCGCGATCGGGATCAGCGTTGGGAAGCCGCTTTTTGCCAGCAGCATCAGCCAGGTTACAAACACAAAGGCGGACGTCAGGACCGGCATTCCCGACGGCTCGAGGAAGATGCCGAGTGAGGCCCAGACCCGCGCGGTGACCAGCACGCCGATCACCGTGTAGATGAAGCCGGGAAGGTTCAATACGAAGAATGTGCCGCCGAGAGCCATGGCGGTCAGGGCGGCGTTATACCCAAACA
The DNA here is from genome assembly GCA_035250505.1 of Nitrospiraceae bacterium. Lineage (GTDB taxonomy): Bacteria > Nitrospirota > Nitrospiria > Nitrospirales > Nitrospiraceae > DASSBQ01. The sequence continues at coordinate 41,291 of DATFFC010000049.1, forward strand.
AGCCGTCGCGAATGGCCTCGTCATGCGCTCCATAGAATATCGCGGCGGCGACGGCCAAGGTGGATCCCATCAGCGCCATGAGCGCGCCGATTCGCGTGTTGATCGCGATCCCGACCAAGATAAGAACCCCGGTCACCCAATTGTCCTGAAAGAAGATCTCAGCAATGCCCATCGTAATGCCGTGAAACCAGGTGACCCAGGTGTAGTCGGGTCTTGGGCCGGTGAAGTCCGACGGCGACGTGGGTTTAAGCGCGTTGGACACATCAATCGTCGTAAACTGCAACAAGGCCCCAAGGAAAAACCAGGTGGCCAAGACAAACGGCATGGTCAGGCCCGGGACCTTGTGCGGGCTCAATAGAGCCCCGAAGGCCGGCATGATCACCGTCGTGAAAGCCGCACAGAGCACGATATACAGCCAGAGATGCCCGTTGGGCATACTGCCCGTGGTGAAATTCGGGCTGGTGTAGGCCACCAGCGCAATTGCTATGAGGGCGCCGTTGAACCCAAACAGTCCGTTCTTGATCATCCCTTCGTCGGCCTTGAACAGGATCGCCGTCAGCGTGCTGATGGTAGTTCCGAACAGGCAGACCGTGCCGTAGATCCAGGAATTGTAGAAGATGGCGCCGAGAATCACCGCGCCGGAAATCGGATTATTCTGAAAGACGACCTGTCCGATGCCGCGCAACACCCAGTCGGCGATGCCGAAGGTCGGATGATGTTGGAAGCCATCCTTCCATGTCATATTGCCGGACATACGTGTCTCTCCTCAGAGTTTCGTACGGGCATCCACGGTACCGCGCCTTGACAGTGGCCGGATCGTAGACTAACATTCAGCCCCTTGCAACCGCGCCGGCACGACGTTCACAAAGAGGTAAGTCCATGCATTTGACCCCCAGGGAGCAAGAAAAGCTCCTGATCTACGTCGCCGCGCAACTTGCCAAGGAGCGGAAAGCGCGCGGCCTCAAGCTGAACCATCCCGAATCGATCGCCTATCTCACCGCCGCCATCCTCGAAGGTATTCGAGACGGACGATCCGTCTCCGATCTCATGACCTATGGGACGACGTTGCTCTCCCGCAAAGATGTCATGCCGGGTGTGCCTGAGATGATTCATGAATTTCAGGTCGAAGGCACCTTTCCCGACGGCACCAAGTTGGTGACCGTCCACAACCCGATTCGCTAAGACTCTGTGATGCATCCTGACAGGAGATAGCTGAGATGGCGACGACACGGAAGCGCGTTGAGGCCAAGAGGCATGCGGCCAAGAAGCGGAAGAGTAAGACGTCAGGAAGGGAACAGTCTCTGGCGGCGACGATTCGTGCCGAGCTGGCCAAACCGGTCATTCCCGGGGAAGTGGTGCTTGGCTCAGGAGACATCGAAGCGTTTGCCGGCCGGGAAACGAAACAGCTCGTGGTCACAAACGCAGGTGACCGGCCGGTTCAGGTCGGGTCCCATTGCCACTTCTTTGAGGTGAATCGAGCCTTGCACTTCGATCGCGCGCAAGCGTTTGGATTCAAACTGTGCATTCCAGCCGGGACCGCGGCGAGATTCGAACCGGGAGAAGAGAAGAAGGTGACATTGGTCGCCTTTGCCGGCAAGCGGGTCGTTCATGGAATCAACAATCTGACCAACGGCTCCCTGGATGATTCCCGGACAAGAACACAGGCGCTGGCCCAAGCCGCGGAACGGGGATTCATCGCGAAGGGAGGGACCAGGTGAAGATCCCGAGGAAGCAGTATTCCGATTTGTTCGGTCCCACGGTGGGAGATCGGGTCCGGCTGGCCGATACGGATTTGTTGATCGAAGTGGAACGGGATTATACGTCCTACGGCGATGAAGCCGTGTTCGGCGGAGGCAAGGTCATTCGCGACGGCATGGGGCAGTCGCCGACCGCGACGAATGCCGGCGGCGCGCTCGACACGGTGATTACGAACGCACTCATCTTGGATTATTGGGGAATCGTGAAGGCGGATATCGGGATTAAGAACGGAAGGATTGTCGCGATCGGCAAGGCGGGGAATCCGAACCTCATGCCGGCCGTGACGCCGGGCATGGAGTTAGGGGCGGGGACGGAAGCGATCTCCGCTGAAGGCTGCATTGTGACGGCCGGTGCCATTGAGAGCCACGTGCATTTCATCTGCCCCCAACAGGCTTGGGAAGCCCTGTCGGCGGGCATCACTACCATGATCGGGGGAGGAACTGGCCCGGCCACGGGCACGAACGCCGTAACTTCGACCCCTGGCCCCTGGAACATTCATCGCATGCTGGAAGCGGCGGAAGGGTTTCCTGTCAATCTCGGGTTCACAGGGAAAGGCAATTGCTCCAAACCCGAGGCGCTCAATGAGCAGATTGAGGCCGGGGCACTTGGGATGAAAGTTCATGAAGATTGGGGGTCCACGCCAGCCGCCATCGATATGGCCCTCAGCGTGGCCGACCGCTACGACGTGCAGGTGGCGCTGCATACGGATACGTTGAACGAGGCCGGGTTCGTGGAAGACACCATCAAGGCGTTCAAAGGACGAACAATCCATGCCTATCACACCGAAGGGGCAGGCGGCGGGCATGCCCCGGACATTATCAAGGTCTGCGGCGAACCGAATGTGCTGCCGTCGTCGACTAATCCGACGATGCCGTTTACCGTGAACACGATGGACGAGCACCTGGATATGTTGGTCGTCTGTCATCATTTGAATAAGAAAGTGCCGGAGGACGTCGCGTTTGCCGAATCACGAATTCGCCGCGAGACGATCGCCGCTGAGGATGTCTTGCACGACTTGGGGGCCATCAGCATGATGTCGTCCGACACACAGGCGATGGGACGCATCGGGGAATTGATCATTCGAACGTGGCAGACGGCTCACAAGATGAAGGTACAGCGCGGCCATCTCTCGCCGTCGGGAACAGAGGCGCAGTATCCTCATGCCGACAATTTTCGCGCGCGACGGTACGTCGCCAAGTACACGATCAATCCCGCCCTCGCACACGGAATGGCTCATGAGATCGGATCGATCGAAGTGGGAAAAGTCGCCGACCTAGTCATCTGGAAGCCCGCATTCTTCGGGATCAAACCGGAGATGGTATTGAAGAGCGGATTCATTGCCCAGGCGGCGATGGGTGATCCGAACGCGTCGATTCCGACCCCCCAGCCGGTGCTTAGCAGGCCGATGTTCGCCTCCTTCGGGCGTGCCATCGGCAGTACGAGCATCACATTCGTGTCCCAGGCGGCGTTGGAACGGGAGGTGCCGCAGGAACTCGGTCTGCAGCGGCGCGTTGTGGCGGTCAAGGATTGCCGGCGTGTTAAGAAGCGTGATCTCAAATTGAACAATGCTCTGCCGAAGATTGAAGTCGATCCGGAAACCTATGTGGTGACGGCCGACGGGGTCCATCTGACGTGCGATCCGATTGTTGTGCAGCCGATGGCCCAGCGGTATTTCCTGTTCTAGGCTGATGAAAAAGGCCCCCAACTTTGTTCTCGGTCAGGGATTAAGACACTGGGCGCTCACCGGGACACGGCCGCTTCCTGGGACACTGCCCGCTCACATCTCGCGGGCGTGCACAGACGTGGCGTCACTTATCGGTGACGCCGTGCACCTCGCCGGCGTTCACAAGCTTGACGCGCCTTACTCGGCGCGTCGTGAACCTCGCGCCGTGCGCAAACGTGAGCGACTTATTCGGAGCCTCGCGCACCTCAACGTACCCCAGAGGGTACGCCTGTGGCGCTTTCAGCGGCTGCGGCCTTGCTGACGAACGTTTTGAGCAGCCTAGTTGCGAAATGGCGAATATTGCAATGCACACTCTCAGCCTGCTTCACGGTCTGCGGTTTATCGATAGTTTTTTCCCGTCCGGCGGGTACGCCTATTCGTCGGGCTTGGAGGCAGCCGTACAGGAAGGGGCGGTCGGCAATGCCGAGGAGTTTAGGGAATATGTCGAAGACCTGCTGCGCGCCGGAGTTGCCACGCGCGAAGCTGTTGCGATGAGCGTCGCCTGCGAGGCGATCCGAAAAAGGAAACTGCCGCTCGCGCTAAAGGCAGATGCCGAACTGGAGGCCATGAAGATCGGATACGAATCCCGATTGGCCAGCCGCCAAATGGGGCGGCAGGTGATGCGGATTGCGGTGGATCGCGATAAGCCGCACGCAGTGCTGCAGGCGTTCCAGACGGAGCTGATGGCATCCCGCACGCCCGGACATTTTCCGGTCTGTCTGGGCTTGACGCTGGCGGCGAGTGGATGGAGTCGGACGGATGCGATCGCCGTTTTCTTGTATCAGACGGCGGTAGGATTTGTCTCCGCCGCCATGAAACTGTTGCCTATCGGGCAACGGGAAGGGCAACGGTTGCTCGCGGAATGGTTTCCCTTGTTCATTGAATTGAGCCGCCAGGTGCCGACTAGTCTGGATATGTATGCCTGGACGCCGATTCACGACATTTACACCATGCGGCACGCCCGGTTGGAATCCAGGCTCTTTAGATCGTAAGAGCTTATGGCGTATAGCTCGTGGCGTATAGCACGGACAGGAATGGAAGAGCGTACGGCTTATGGCCTGCGGCTTATAGCACGAGCAAAAAATCGGCGATGAAGATTCGGCGATGAAGACTTCAGTTGGCCTCTACTCTTCGTTCGTGCCATAGGCTATCAGCCATATGCCATGGACTCTTGTATTCCGCCATCAGCTATGCGCTATCAGCCATAAGCTCTCAGGCTTCTGATGCATCGTGACGACGAACATCTGTGCGGAAGCGGCCAGCCGGCCAAGGCGCGGGCCAGACAGATTCCCGTCATCGGAGTCGGCGGGCCGGTCGGGTCCGGCAAGACTGCGCTGGTGGAGAGGCTGTGTCGGCGGCTTCGTGATCATCACAGTTTGGCTGTCGTCACCAACGATATTTTCACGAAGGAGGATGCCGAATTCCTGACCCGTCGCGGCGCCTTGCCCAAGGATCGCATTCTAGGAGTGGAAACGGGAGGATGTCCGCATACGGCGATTCGCGAAGATGCGTCTCACAACCAAGAGGCGCTGGATGATCTGTTGAAGCGTCATCCAGATGTTGAGCTGATGTTCGTCGAAAGTGGAGGCGATAATCTGGCGGCTACGTTCAGTCCGGAGCTCGTCGATTACGTCATCTATGTGATCGACGTGGCGGCAGGAGATAAGATTCCCAGAAAGGGCGGACCGGGAATCACTCGATCGGATCTGCTGGTGATCAATAAGATCGACCTGGCCCCTCATGTCGGGGCCGATCTCGCTATCATGGATCGAGACAGTCGCCGGATGCGGGGCGACCGTCCTTTTGTTTTCACCAATCTATTGTCCGGTGAAGGGCTCGATGCCGTCGTCGAATGGGTCGAGCAGCACATGGGTCAACACATCCACCCGCTCTCTCCTTGATCCGGCATGGTCTCTACGGCGTGGCCGATGCGCTGCTTCTCGGGACTGTCCCGGCCTTCGGCGAGTGGTCGCTTCTGACCGGCGCAGCCGTTTCCTACACCACGAACATCTTCCAGTTCTCATCGGCTGGCTCTCAATCCATGAGGAGCCAAGCCAGCCGATTCCCGTTCGGGACGTGCTGTCCAAGCTTCCGATGCGATCTGGCAGCCGTCCGGTCGGGTCGCGCGGACCTGGTCGTCTTGCTGCGGGGCGTGGAGTATCGGTTCTGATAGCTTCTATGGACGCTCTAGATCTCGCCGTGACGCCGTTCGTCACTCAGTAGCAAGATATGATAGGCTGCGCGCAGGGTGTCATGCATGGTCCTCCATCGCCCACGCGCGATCGCCGACATCGGAGCAGCCGGAACGCTCAACATCGAGTACGCCCCGCGAGACCGTCATACGATCATTGCTCGTTCCCATTGCACGAGCCCGTGGCATCTGTTCCCGCCGATTTATCTCGATGACAGCGGAGCCGCCTATACCCTTCTGCTGAATCCGTCCGGCGGGCTCGTCGGAGGTGATCGCATGACGATTGATCTGGCCGTGAAAACAGGGGCCCATGCCATCATCTCCACCCCATCCGCCAACCGGGTCTACCGCTCGCCGTCCGCACATGCCGTACAGGCGGTCGATATCACGGTCGAGTCCAATGGGCTGCTTGAATGGCTTCCTGAACCGACGATCCCGTTTGCCGGCTCTCGTTTTCGACAGGCGATCCGGGTGCGTGTCGCTCGGGGCGGTGCGGTAGTTCTGTGGGATGCTGTGGCTGCCGGACGGATCGCGCAAGGCGAGCGATGGGCTTTTGCCAGCCTGGAAAATGACCTGATAATCGCGACGGCATCGGGCGGCTCATTGAGGGAGCGCTTCTGTCTTGATCAACACGCCAGCCGGCTCGCCGGGCTCGTTTCTGTATGGGATTATGTGGGATCGCTCTACATCGTCAGCGATGCCATACCTGCCGATAACTGGAAGAGTCTTGAGGTGTCTATCGGTGAGATGCTTGATGGAGAGCCGAAGCGCCTGTTAGGCGGTGTCTCGCGTCCGTCTGTGCCCGGTCTCGTGGTAAAGGTGGCGGCCCGTTCCGCTCCGGTGCTCGCCGCCGTGCTTAATCGCCTCTGGACGGCTGTCCGAGCCACGTTGTGGGGATTGCCCCCACTCCGTCTGCGAAAATACTGAGTGTGTCTCGAAGGAAGGCCTTTGACAACCGCGGCGGCCGATGGTACCGTGAGGCCGCCTTTTCGGGGACAATGGAGTCTCCAGTCGTTCAGGCTTCCAACTCGTAGCGGACAATGACGTCCTCGGCTCAGATGAGCTTGAGGACGTTTTTTTCATCACGGGTAGAGCATGCGAGTGCTTCGTATCGCGATGGTCCAGATGAATCCGATCGTCGGAGATCTCGACGGCAACGCGGCTCGAATCATCGCTTGGATTCGGGAGGCCCGGAAGGCCAAGGCCGATCTGGTCACGTTTCCGGAGCTCTCCATTACGGGCTATCCTCCGGAGGATCTTCTGCTCAAGACTCGATTCATTGAAGACAACCGGCGTGCCCTGCAGAAGGTCGTCAAACAAGTACACGGCATCACGGCAGTCGTCGGCTACGTCGAGCATGGAGGTTCCTCGGCACAGCCGCTCACCTCTCCAAGCGTCCTGCCGGCCGGTTGCCATGAACTCTATAACGCCGCAGCCATTATTGCCGGCGGCCGCGTGATCTCGACCTACTGCAAATGGCATCTGCCGAACTACGGCGTGTTCGACGAGAGCCGCTATTTTCATTCCGGCAAGCGCCTGCCCCTGCTGATGCTGCACGGCGTGGCTGTGGGGATCAACATCTGCGAAGATATTTGGCTTCCGGAAGGCCCAACCCGTGCGCAAGCCGCAGCGGGCGCTGAGATCATCATGAATATCAATGCCTCCCCTTTCCATATCGGAAAGAGCCGGTACCGCGAGCACATGTTGGCGACCCGCGCGCGGGAAAACGGCGTCATCGTGACCTATACGAATATGGTCGGAGGACAGGATGAACTGGTGTTCGACGGCAACAGCTTGATTCTCGATCAGACGGGAGAAGTGACCGCAAGAGGCAAGGCCTTTGAAGAGGACATGATCGTTGCCGATCTGGACGCAGAACCGGTCGCCCGCAATCGCATGAGACACAGTGGCAAGAAATTATTGGCGACCGGCTTGGCCGGGACGATCGAACGGATCACGGTGAGGAAAGCACCCTTCCGTCGGAAGCGGAGCAGGTCGATTCCGGCGGATGTGGCGCAACTGGAGCCGTTGGAGGAGGTGTATCGCGCACTCACGCTGGGGATTCGGGACTACGTGAAAAAGAACGGATTCAAGCGTGTCGTCATCGGTCTCAGCGGTGGAATAGATTCGGCACTGACGATGGTCTTAGCCGTGGACGCCCTGGGGGCCGGCAATGTGCTGGCGGTCTTCATGCCCTCTCCCTATACCTCGCGCGAAAGCCGTGAAGACGTGGCCGATCTCGTCCGGCGATTGGGGGTCAAACTGTTGACCATCCCGATTACAAGGACATTCCGCTCGTATTTGTCTGCTCTCGAGAAACCGTTTCATGGCACTCGACCTGATGTGACGGAGGAGAATATTCAGGCGCGCATCCGAGGAAACCTGCTGATGGCGCTCTCCAACAAGTTCGGACATCTGGTCCTGACGACCGGTAATAAGAGCGAAATGAGCGTCGGGTATGCCACGCTCTACGGCGACATGGCCGGCGGATTTGCCGTGATCAAGGATGTGCCGAAAACGATGGTCTATGAACTGGCCCATCTACGGAATCGGGCGGGGGATTCTCCCGCCATTCCGAAGCGGGTTCTTGAGCGCGCGCCTACGGCGGAACTGAAGCCCAATCAGAGGGATGAGGATTCGCTGCCCAGTTACGCGGTGCTGGACCCGATTCTCAAAGCGTACGTCGAGGACGACCGATCGGTGAAGGACATTGTCAAAGCGGGATTTGATCGAAACGTTGTCGCGCGTGTCGTCCGCTTGGTCGATCAAAGCGAATACAAGCGCCGTCAGGCCCCGATCGGGATTAAGATCACGCACCGGGCGCTGGGAAAGGACCGTCGAATGCCGATTACGAATGGGTATCGCCACTCATGAGGCTCTCTGCCCGCCCGCGATGGAGGCAACGATGATGAACTTGGAGTATCGACTGCCGATTGCCGTGGGAGCGGCGCTCGCGCTGTGGCCGTCTCGTGCGCTGGGACAGCAAGGTATCTCACCTCAGACCCCAACCATGGCAGTGGACAGCGGCGATACGGCGTGGATGCTCGCAGCTTCGGCGCTTGTCTTGATGATGCTGATTCCCGGCATGACGTTCTTCTACGGCGGGTTGGTGCGGAGCAAAAATGTGATCGGGACCATGGTGCAGACGTTCGCTATTCTCTGTATCGTGAGCTTGGTCTGGATTATCTGTGGGTATAGCCTGGCCTATGGTCCCGACCGGGGCGGCGTGATCGGGGGACTGGACTGGCTCTTTGTAAACGGGGTCGGCTTGTCGCCGCATCCCGTCCTGGCGCCTACGATCCCCCATGAGGCCTTCATGCTCTTTCAGCTGTTGTTCGCGGCGTTCACACCGGCGTTGATCGCTGGGGCCTTCGCCGAACGAATGAAATTCAGCTCGCTTTTGTTATTCACGCTCCTCTGGACCCTGTTCATCTATGCGCCCGTCGCGCATTGGGTGTGGGGCGGTGGATGGCTGAGGAAATTGGGCGTCCTGGATTTTGCGGGCGGAACGGTCGTCCACGTGAGCTCGGGATTCAGCGCACTGGCTTGCGCGATGGTCTTGGGCAAGCGTCGGGGTTGGCGGACCGATTACATGGCGCCGCATAATCTCCCGTACGTACTGCTTGGGGCCGGTCTGCTTTGGACCGGCTGGTTCGGATTCAATGGAGGCAGCGCGAAGGCGGCGTCCGGCGTCGCCGTGAATGCCATTGTGGTGACCCACGTGACGGCGGTGACGGCTGCGCTCACCTGGATGGTCGTGGAATGGCATCATCGCGGAAAGCCCACCGTGCTGGGACTCGCGACGGGTGCCGTGGCGGGGCTGGCATCGTCGACTGCTGGCGCGGGGTTCATAAGTCCGGCTGCCGCCATGGTCGTAGGAACGGCAGCCGGCGCGTGCTGTTATTTGGCCATCGTCTGGAAGGGGCGGGTCGGCTATGACGACACATTGGACGTCTTCAGCACCCACGGCGTCGGCGGGATCGTCGGAACATTAGCCACGGGCCTCTTTGCGTCCACTGCGATCAATCCGCTCGGAGCGGATGGAGCGTTGGCCGGCAACTCGGCAGTTCTCGGCGTTCAGCTCACTGCGGTTATTGCGGTGCTCTTGTACTCGTTTCTTGGAACGTATGCCGTTCTCAAACTCATGGAAAGTTCGATGAGCTTACGGATCGCACAGGAAGAAGAGGCAACCGGCCTCGATCTCAGTCAACATAACGAACGGGCGTATTCGTAAATGAGATCAGGGTTTGGTGTCGCGGCGGCGAGGAGAGGGTTTCTCATCGGTTGTTTGGCGACGAAGCGTGTCCAGTTCCGTCTTTAAGTTTTGCAATTCCTTCGCCTGTTTGATGACCAATTCCCGCAACGATTCCAATTCCTCCGCCATGCCGGGCTTGTACGTCGCCCGTCGCACGGACCGGCGGTTGCGAAAGCGGTTCAGAACGAGATCCGGCGGCGGCGGACGGCGTCGGAGACCATGTGGCGAGCAACTCGTAATCAACCGTCACAGTGGGACGTTCCGGTTCGATGTTCATCCAGGACTGAGGAAGACCCTTGTTGCTCGCGACGCTTCTGCCGGTGAAAACGTCAGCATATGGTTGGCTGTGCCGAGTGCTCCTGCCCCAAAGCGGTCCAAAATAAAGTGCAGATACAGCCGGCCGACATACAACAAGCCCGCTGTGCCCTGTCTGGCCGCGCCGAGAAAGAAATGTCGGCCGGAGTGCATTATGAGCATCTGTTGATCACCCGCGACAATAGCGCGCCGGGCGCCCCGCAGGACTATTATCGATGGATCGGCCCTTACATGGAACTCAAACTCGCCGGTGGCATGGCGTTCAGATTCACGGGGGGCAAGGACCTCACCGACAATGAAGATTTTTACAAGATGAAATTCATCAAGACATTCTAACTGGGCGCAAGCGGGTCTTCGTTGGAAGAAGGACAGTGTGAACTATTGCGATGGAGAAGGAGGCTGACGTGGCGGGACCTACTCGTAGCGGTTTCTTCGTGGCGATGATCCTTTGCGCGGCGTGGATCGCGGTCTTCGGATGGGCGGACGAGGCGTTGAGTCAGGGATCCACTCTCCGGGCGGACACAGGCGACACAGCATGGGTGCTGATGTCTTCCGCCTTGGTGCTGGTCATGGTGGTCCCGGGGTTGGCCTTGTTCTATGGAGGTCTGGTTCGAAGCAAGAATGTCTTGGGTACGATCATGCAGAGTTTCATCATTGTGAGTGTCGTGAGTCTCTTGTGGATCGTCTGCGGGTACAGTCTCGCCTTCGGCCCGGATCAGCATGGCATCATCGGCGGGCTGGACTGGGTCGGATTGCGTGGGGTGGGGGCGGAGCCTCATCCCGCGTACGGTCCGACCATTCCCCATGAGGCCTTCATGGTCTTCCAACTCATGTTTGCCGCCATTACGCCGGCGCTGATCACCGGCGCTTTTGCGGAGCGGAAGCGGTTCGGAGCAGTACTTCTCTTCTCATCTCTATGGTCTCTCTTCGTGTACGTGCCTCTGGCTCATTGGATCTGGGGCGGAGGATGGTTATCCAAACTGGGGGCGCTCGATTTCGCCGGGGGCGCCGTCGTGCATATCAGCTCGGGAGCGTCGGCGTTGGTCTGCGCCGTCGTGCTCGGCAGCCGTCGCGGATATGGGACGGACTACATGGCTCCCCATAATCTTCCGATGACGCTGCTTGGGACCGGACTGCTGTGGTTCGGCTGGTTCGGATTCAACGGCGGCAGCGCGCTTGCCGCAAACGGGGTTGCCGTGTCGGCCTTTGTGGCCACCCATACGGCCGCGTCGACCGCGGCATTGGTCTGGTGCGCGGTGGAATGGATTCACCGTGGAAAACCGACGGTGCTCGGCGTGGCGAGCGGCGCGGTGGCAGGTTTGGCGACGGTGACGCCTGCTTCAGGATTCATCGGGCCGTTCGCCGCGATCGCGGTTGGATTGGCGGCGGGGGCTGCTTGTTACGCGGCAATTGTCTGGAAGGGGCGGATGGGCTATGATGACGCGCTCGACGTCGTCGGCATTCACGGTGTCGGCGGCGTGATCGGCATTGTGGCGACCGGCCTATTTGCGAGCAAGGCGGTGAATCCGGCCGGAGCCGACGGCTTGTTCTTCGGGAATACGGGACAGCTCGGCATTCAGGTGCTGACCGCTGTGTGCGCGGCGGCGTTCTCCATGGTCGGCACGTATGTAATCTTGAAGCTGGTGGGCGGAATCGCCGGTCTGCGCGTGTCCGGTGAGGAAGAATCCACCGGGCTGGATCTCAGCCAGCACAACGAGCGCGCGTATTCCTAAGGAACCATTGAGTCCATCAGCCATAGGCTCATTCTGGAGGAAGGCATGAAGCTCGTGGAAGCAATCATCAAGCCGTTCAAACTGGACGAAGTGAAAGACGCCTTGTTGGAGATCGGCGTTCAAGGCATGACGGTCACCGAAGTCAAGGGATTTGGTCGTCAGAAGGGGCACAAAGAAACGTACCGGGGCCAGGAATATACGATCGAGTTCGTGCCGAAGGTGAAGGTAGAAGTGGCGGTCAATGACAGCCAGGTACCGCGTGTGCTCGATACCATTACGCGAGCTGCGAAGACCGGCAGTATCGGCGACGGGAAAATTTTCGTGCGAGATTTGAGTTCGGTCGTGCGGATCCGGACAGGTGAAACCGGAGAGAGCGCGCTGTAAGAGCGCATTGTCATGAAAGATTCCACTGCCACTGCCGGTATTCGGCTATGAAGGTCGGTGAATTGGAAAGCGGATTACCGGGCGCCATCAGCACCGCGCTGATCGAGCAACGGCAGGCCGTTGAGCGACGTCTCTTGAACGGGGCCGGCGGCGATGAGGCTGCGGCGGCGACGACCGAGTGGGTGGATGCGCTCATCGTGGGCCGGTACAGGACCGCGGCCCGATCCGGGGGCGAAGCCTCTACCGCCGCGGGCTTCCAGCACTGTTGTCTCGTCGCGCTCGGAGGCTATGGCCGAAGGGAATTGGCCCCGTACAGCGACATTGATTTAATGTTTCTCTATCGGTCCGAAGCGGGAAAGGTCGTCCCCGAATTCGTCAAGGGCCTACTCCACCCGCTGTGGGATGCCGGGTTTCAAGTCGGGCACAGTGTTCGCACGATCCAGGATTGTATCGATCTCGGGCTCAAAGACCTGACCGTCCGCACGTCCATGATGGAGGCTCGGTTCTTGGCCGGCAGCCCCGAGCTCTTCCAACAATTTCATACCCGCTATCTTCGAAGGGTAGTCTTCAAAGGCACGGAGAAATACCTCGAGTGCAAGCTCGAAGAGCGCCGGCGTGAATATCAGAAGTTCGGGGAGACGGTCTACCTGCTCGAGCCCAATGTCAAGAAGAGCAAAGGCGGCTTGCGAGACCTTCATCTCCTGCAATGGATCGGCATGGCCCGGTTTCATGCGCCGACGATCCGCGAACTGTCCGATCGCGGCATTCTGTCACCGGCCGATTATCGCGCACTGAAAGAAGCCCGCGAATTTTTGCTACGCGTCCGGGCGTTCCTCCACATTCGCGCCGGCATGGCGCAGGAAATTTTGACGTTCGAGGATCAAGTCTGGCTGGCTCAACGGTTCGGGTTCGTGGATTCGCCTCATCTGCTCGCCGTGGAGCAGTTCATGCAGCAGTACTACCGGCATACCACGGAGCTTCACGCCGCCACGACCCGATTTGTCGAGCGTTGTCGCGTGGTGTCGCTTCGGCGGCGGCTCATGCAACTGCTGCCCTCGCCGCGCATCGACACGTATTTTGTGGTGAACGGAAACGTGCTCACCGTGCCGCATGATGCGCGGCCGCAGGTGCTGGAGAACCCGGTGCTGTTGCTCAAATTGTTCAATTTGGCCCGCTCCCGGCACGCGACGATCGATCCCGCGCTGTTGGAAGATATCCATCGCCATGCCGATGTCCTGCCCGGCGAGGCGTTCGCCTCGCCCGAGGTCGGGGGGATGTTCCTTGCCATTCTGTCAGGGCCCGGGACTGCCAGAACCCTGGAAGCGATGCACCGGGCTCATCTGCTCGAAAAAATGATCCCGGCATTTGCTCGGGTACGGGGGCTGATGCAGTTCAACCATTACCACAAATACACGGTGGATGAGCACAGCCTGCTGGCCGTCGCCAAGGCCGAGTCTCTGGCGGAGGATCAGGGCGTGTTGGGCGGGGTCTATCGCGACATCAAGCGAAAAGACGTGCTGCATTTGGCGGTGCTGCTGCACGATCTCGGCAAAGGGCAGGAAGAAGACCATAGTGAGATCGGCCGGCGTTTGGCGGAAGACGCGGCGGCACGATTCGAGTTCGGCGAACAGGACACCCGGACGCTGGTCTTCTTAGTCCATCGGCACTTGCTGATGGCGCATACGGCGTTCCGGCGCGATCCCTACGACGAGAAAGTGCTGCTGCCGTTCGCTCGTGAGGTGGGGACACCGGAGGTGTTGCGGAAACTGCTGGTGCTCACCGCCGCCGATATCGCGGCCGTCGGGCCGGAAGTGCTGACCAAATGGAAGGAATCGCTGCTCGTCGAATTATACTATCGCGCCATGCAGGAAGTTTCCGGGGAAAGGGAGACGGCCGACGTACCCGACCTGAAGCAGGTGGCCCGAGAAGTGGCCGGAGAGGAGGCGTTGGCCGATTTGGGCGACGCCGGTGCGGCGTGGGTGGAAACCCAACTCCAGCATTTTCCGATTCGCTATGCCTACGGGACCGTGCCGAAGCGGATCGCGGCGCATCTGGCCGCCATTCGACGCCTGCACCAGGGAGAGGTCGTGGTCGACGCCGAGTACAACGGGCAATTGGGAACGTCCGAATACGCCGTGGTGACCCACAATGATCTTGTGCCCGGTATTTTCTCCAAGATCGCGGGCGTCATGGCGGCGAGCGGGCTGCAGATCCTCGACGCGCAGATCCTGACCCGCGCGGACGGCATCGTCGTCGACACCTTTCAAGTTACCGATCGCGATTATCACGGGCCTCCGCCGCCGGACCGGATCCGCGCGATCGGGGAAAAGATTGCGGCGGTGTTAAAGGGATGGGAGCACGTCGATGAGTTGATGCGGCGTGGCGCTCGCTTGAACAGCTCGCGAATGGTGCCGCTGAATCGCCAGCCGACCGAAGTGCGGATCGACAATGAGACCTCTGATCGGTTCACCATTATCGATATCTTCGCCGACGACCGCCAAGGCCTGCTCTACGTCATCACCAACGCCATCTTCCGACTCGGCCTGTCTGTGCATGCCGCGCGGATCTCGACGCGACTGGATCAGGTCGCGGACGTCTTTTATGTGACCGATCAATCGGGCCGCAAGCTGGATGAACGTACTCAGCTTGATATGGTACGGGCCACGGTGCTGCGGGAGATCGACGCATTCTTAGGGGCGAAAGCGGCGTGAAAGCCGGAATGGGCATTTTTCTGAGAAGCGGTGAAAGGAGGGGGGAATGAACGTTCGCGAGGTCTTAGAGTTTGCCAAGAAGCATAAGGTCCAGGTGGTAGACCTGAAATTTGTGGATCTCATCGGGACCTGGCAGCATTTCAGCGTGCCCGTGAGCGAGTTGACGGAAGGCCTGTTCAAGGATGGATCGGGCTTGGACGGCTCTTCCATTCGGGGTTGGAAGGCCATCAATAACAGCGACATGCTGCTCGTACCGGACCCGGACACGGCCCGTCTGGATCCCTTTTGCGCCGTGCCGACCTTAAGCCTTGTCGGGAACGTCGTGGACCCGATCACCCGGGAAACCTACGATCGGGATCCGCGGTTCATCGCGCAGAAAGCAGAGAAGTATCTCCAAAGCACCAAGATCGGGGACATCTCCTACTGGGGGCCCGAGGCGGAGTTCTTTATCTTCGATCATGCACGCTACGATCAGACCAGTCATAGCGGGTATTACGTGATCGATTCCGATGAAGGTGTGTGGAACAGCGGGCAGGAGGGAGTCAATCTCGGAGGGAAAATCCGCCACAAGGAAGGGTATTTCCCCGTCGCGCCGACCGACACTCAGCAGGACATCCGCACCGAGATGATTCTCGAGATGGAACGGGTGGGCATTGCCATCGAGAAACATCACCATGAGGTCGCGACGGCCGGCCAGGCCGAGATCGACATCCGTTTCGATTCGCTGGTGAAGACGGCCGACAAGATGCTCATGTACAAATACATCGTCAAGAATGTCGCCCGCCGACACGGGAAGACCGTGACCTTCATGCCGAAGCCGCTGTTCGGGGACAATGGATCCGGTATGCACACGCACCAGAGCATCTGGAAGGACGGGAAACCGTTGTTCGCGGGCAAGGAGTACGCCGGGGTCTCGCAGATGTGCCTGTATTACATCGGGGGCATTCTCAAACACGCGCCGGCCCTGGCGGCTCTGACGAATCCCTCGACGAATTCATACAAACGGCTGACGCCGGGTTTCGAAGCGCCGGTGTTGCTGGCCTATTCGAGTCGGAACCGGTCGGCAGGTATCCGGATTCCCATGTATTCACCGAGCCCGAAGGCCAAGCGGATTGAAGTGCGGTTTCCCGACCCGTCGGCGAATCCCTATCTGGCATTTTCCGCCATGCTTATGGCGGGCTTGGACGGTATCGAAAATAAGATTGATCCGGGCGAACCGGCCGAAAAGGACCTCTATGATCTTGAGCCCAAAGAGGCCGCCAAGATTCGGACCATGCCGGGTAGCTTGGACGAGGCCCTCACCCACCTCGAGAAGGACCACCAATTCCTCCTCAAGGGCGGTGTGTTCAGCGAGGACTTGATTGAGGCTTGGATCGGCTATAAACGCGCTAAGGAAGTCGATACCATGCGACTGCGGCCGCATCCGTATGAGTTCTTCCTGTATTACGATGTCTAGGCCGGAGCGGTTCAATTGAGTGCTTGACGGGCCGCAAGCATGATGATATACATGCAATCCTGAGTATGGCTCACGGCAACGGCGCCTGAGTCGGGCTCAAAGAGATAGAAAGCGGACAAAGGCGTCCGCCATTCCGTAAGAGGATGGCGGACGCTTTTTTGTTGGTACCGTTCCCGTTGATACATAGCCGGGTGAAACGGCGGCGTCTCACCCCAGCCGATAACCGGCTGCGCGGCAGGACAAAGGCGTCCTCTCCCTTGATGGGTGAGGACGCCTTTTTTTATGCCTTTGAGAGAGACCTGATCGATCGGTATCGGAGCATCTCCCACGCATCAGTCGTGAACGAGGAGGCCAAGATGAAAAGACCGTCGATCCAATCGGTTGAGAACAAAATATCGAGTGGCGCCGCGCAGGGGCCATTGCCGGCGGATCAGTATTTCTCCAAGACTGTGGAGCAATCGGTGTTGGCGGCGGTGCTGTCCGCAGCAGAGCCGTCCCGTCGCCAATTTCTGGCCGGCCTCGGCACTGCGGCGCTCACGGCCATCATTGCCGAGGTGTTTCCACTGGCGCGGTTCCAAGCTTTCGCCGCTGAGCCGGCAGGAGCGCCGGAAAAGAAAGACGTCAGCATCGGGTTCATCCCCATTACCTGCGGCACGCCGATCATCATGGCGGAGCCGCTGGGATTTTATAAGAAACAGGGCCTGAACGCGTCGGTAAAGAGAGCAGCGGGCTGGGCGATGATCCGCGACTGGGCCGTCAACAAGGAGGTGGATGCGGCCCACATGCTCACGCCGATGCCGCTTGCCATCACATTGGGTGCGGGCTCCATGGCGACGCCGATGTACATGCCCGCGGTGGAGAATATCAACGGGCAGGCCATCACACTGCATATCAAGCATAAAGGCGTGCAAAAGACCGCCGACATGAAAGGGTTTAGGTTCTGCGTGCCTTTTGATTACTCGATGCATAACTACTTACTGCGCTACTACCTGGCCGAAGGCGGAATACATCCCGATAAGGACGTGCAGATTCGGATCGTGCCGCCGGCGGAAATGGTCGCGAACCTCAAGGCCGGCAACGTAGACGGGTACCTGGGCCCGGATCCGTTCAATCAACGAGCCGTCTATGAGAATGTCGGCTTCATTTTCAAGTTGTCCAAAGAGATTTGGGACCGCCATCCCTGTTGCGCCTTTACGGTCACGAAGGCGTTTGCGACCGAATATCCCAATACGTTTCATGCCATGTGGCGGTCCATTGTCGATGCGGCTCATTACGCCTCTGATCCGGCTCATCGCAAAGAAATCGCTCAAGCGATTGCCCCCGCCAATTATCTCAATCAACCGGTCACGGTCTTGGAGCAGGTTCTGACCGGCACCTATTCCGACGGCCTGGGCAAGATCCAAAAGGTTCCGGATCGGATCGACTTTGATCCGTATCCTTGGCACTCCATGGCGATCTGGATCCTGACACAGATGAAGCGGTGGGGCCACGTGAAAGGCGATATCAACTATAAGGCTGTTGCCGAACAGGTCTATCTCGCGGCCGGCTGTGATCGCATTGCCAAAGAGTTGGGCTATCAGACGCATCAAGCGACGACGATCAAACACAAAATCATGGGTCGGGAATTCGATCCGGCCCAAGCGGAAGCCTATCTCAAAGCTTTTGCGATTCATAACATGGCATGAGGAGGACTATGGAATCACTCGATCAGATCATTGCAACGGGCGCTGCACGAAGGGACAGCCCGGACGTTTCGCTCGCGTTGCGGATGCAACGATATTTCGCACGCTTTCCCCTGTCCGGCTCTTGGTGGCCCTGGGGACCGAAGGCGGCTCGGGTCGGTCCGGCGCCGGACCAGACGCGCGGCAATCCATGGTTCGTTGCAGGATTCTTGTTGGTGATCTTCCTATTGGGCTGGCACCTCTTCACGCTGCGACCGGCGTTCGACGCGACCGGCATGAGCGAGGAGCAGTTACAGCTGATGGAGTTCAACGGCGATATCGTGCGGAACACCGACGGCACCTATGTGTGGAATCCGGAAAAGGAGAAGGTCAAAGGAGTTCCGGGACCGTGGGCGGTATTCGAAAAGGCGCGGACGGAGCTGGCTGAAGCCTTCGAGATAAAAGGAACCAACGATCATGGCATCGCCTATCTGGTGGTCTATACGGTGTCCCGGTTCGGCGCGGGGTTTGTGGCGGCGTCGTTTGTCGCGATTTTGCTCGGGGTGGTCTTGGGCCTCAACCGGGTGCTCTTTCGCGCGGTCAATCCCTACATTCAAATTCTGAAGCCCATTTCTCCTTTGGCCTGGATGCCCTTGCTGCTCTACACCGTGAAGGATCCCAAGTGGACGGCTATGCTGGTCGTCTTTATGGCGGCGCTCTGGCCCACGCTGGCGACGACGGCCTTCGGCGTCAGCTCACTGCGCAAGGAATATCTGCACGTGGCCGCGATCGTGCAGCTGTCGTGGTGGCAGCGGCTGTTCAAAGTGATTCTGCCGGCGGCGGCGCCCACGATCGTGAACGGGCTGCGGATCTCGTTCGGCAGCGCGTTGGTCGCGGTCGTCCCGGCCGAGATGTTGCTCGGCGAACTGGGCGTCGGATATTTGAGCTGGATCGAATGGAACAATCTGGATATTGCCGGGGTGATTTTCGCGATTTTGGTCGTCGGCGTCGTCGGCGTCATCCTGGATTCCGGATTCAACAAGCTGGCGGGCTTAGTCACTTATCAGGAGTAATCCATGTCCTTTCTTCAAATCGACCATGTGAGCAAGTATTTCCCCAACCCGTCCGGCGGCGGGGAAGTGTGCATCTTCAAGGACGTCACGATCAAGATCGAGAACGGCGAATTCGTCACGACGATCGGGCACTCGGGTTGCGGCAAGAGCACGTTGCTCAACATCATTGCGGGCCTCGAGACGCCCTCGGAGGGCGGCATTATCCTTAATGGTCGTGAGGCGGCCGGGCCCGGTTTGGACCGGATGGTCGTCTTTCAGAATTTCGCCCTGATGCCCTGGATGACGGTGTTCGAAAACATTGCCTTGGCGGTCCGGTCCGCCTATCCGGAATGGAGCCGCGAGCAGGTGGCCGCGCATGTCCGCAAGTACATCATGCTGGTGGGATTGAAGGGAGCCGAGGACAAGCGGCCTGCCGCTTTGTCCGGGGGGATGAAGCAACGAGTCGGGCTGGCGCGGGCGTTCTCGATCGAGCCGAAAGTGCTGCTGCTGGACGAGCCCTTTGCGCAGATCGACGCGTTGACGCGGGGAGTCATTCAAGAAGAATTGATTCAAATGTGGAATACGTCGAGGAATACCGTCTTCATGGTGACCCATGATGTGGATGAGGCCATTCTATTGTCCGACCGGATTCTGCTCATGACCAACGGCCCCGAAGCCCGAATCGCCGAAATGGTGCATGTGACGATCCCGCGGCCTCGCTCCCGCGAGACGATCATCGAGCACCCGCATTATTACAAGATCAGAAACCACATTATTCACTTCCTGGTCCGCCATGCGAAACACGGGACGGGCGTTGATGACGCATCCTCGGATCAGTCGATGCCTCCCATCATCGTGGATTTCGAACGGGAATCAGCGGCCGTGCACTGATGGTCAGCGCAGCCAACGACGCAACGGACAAAGGAGGGCGACGATGCATGGTGCTGATCACGAGCGGATCGCCGGCTTGGCGGCCAAGAAGTTTGCGTATCTTGATCAGTCGCCGGGAGGATATCTCGTCTTGTCGGTGCTGGCCGGAGCGTATATCGGATTCGGCATCGCACTGATCGTCAGTTTGGGCGGGCCATTGGCCGCAACCGGTTCGCCCCTCGTGAAGCTTGTGATGGGCGCCTCGTTCGGGATCGCACTGACTCTCGTCATCTTTGCCGGTGCGGAATTATTTACGGGCAACAATATGGTCGGAGTGATCGGGGGACTGTGCCGCAGTCTCACGTGGATGCAGGCGACACAGATCAATTTCTGGTCGTGGGCCGGAAACCTGCTCGGCTCGTTGGGACTGGCATGGTTGATCGTCCAATCGGGGGTATTCGCGAAAGGAGCGACCACCGATCTCATCCGGGAAGTAGCCGCCGTGAAGATGTCATTGCCTGCATGGGAGCTGTTCGTGCGGGGCATCTTGTGCAACTGGCTGATCTGTCTCGCGGTGTGGATGGCGAGCCGTACGACGAACGACGCGGCCAAGATCATGCTGATTTTCTGGTGCCTGCTCGCCTTCATCGGGACGGGATTCGAGCACAGCATTGCCAACCAGTCCTTGCTGGGAATCGCCTTGTTCCTTCCCCACGAAGCAGTGATCAATTGGACCGGTTTTTGGTACAACCAAGTATTCGTGGCGATGGGCAA
>DATFFC010000050.1:0-3874 GCA_035250505.1 Nitrospiraceae bacterium
CTGAAGAAGCGAGGGGTGGTGTTCGAGGATTACAAGATGCCGGGGCAGGATGCGAACGGGATCTTGAACGAGGGCGGGGCGAAGGCGGCCTGGTTCAAGGATACGGAGGGGAACATCATGGCGGTGATACAGAGCCTTTGATGAGGCAAACGACCTTACGACCAACGCCTATTTGGCTGACTGGTGACGATCTAACTCGACCTCATATTCCGAATCTTCTTCAGTTGTTCCCGAGTAAGCCCCAATACCTGTATACCTAGCAACGAATCCTTATTCACGAGGAATTTCACCGGTCCACATACGAACGCTCGATCAGCAGCAGACAACATGCCGAAGTTGATCTCAACGCAGTCATCACCGAAACCGACGGAGAATGTCATGGGTAGATCGATACGCTGCGTTGCCAATGGCCCAACAAATCGCACCTCATCAAGCTCCAGTACTGGCAATCCTGGCTCTTCCGGCGAAGGACCAGTTTGACCAAACTCATGAACAGCCTTGAAACAAATGAGGGTGAATCCGCGAAGCGTGTTGGAATCGAGCCCCAACGTCAGTTCTAGGAGGTCAGTCGTCAGGTTTCCGAGACGGACGTCTCTAACCCCTCCAAGCAGCGGTGCGTAGCTCCGAAAGGCAATTGGGACATAGTCATCCGGTTCAATGAAAAAGGGCCTAGCTGTTTGGTCAATTCCTGAGATTGGGATCGCATTCATTTGGGTCTCACTGGTTTACCACGTTGGCCGTTCGCACCTGCAATGGGAATGGCTTGCTCGAAAGTTTTTCCATACTGGGTGTTACCCCGCCCGCCTGCGCGCCCGATGCGGCGTGCGAAGTTTCAATCTGGTAGTTCAATGATGCGCTCGTCGCAGCTTTCGTCAGCAAGAAAGTCTCGCCATGCTTCAAGTGCGCGACGGTAGGTCTCCAAGCTCACCTTGCCTCCGGGCTCGCCGTCCATGATTGAAAATTCAAAAGTGGCGCCATCCGGTCGCAGCACTATGGTCCACGCGTTGCCAGTTCCCTCCCATTCCGGAATTTGACCGCCGGCAACATCTTCAATGGCTTTCGCCGTCATTTGAACAGAATAGTCAGAGGTAATGTCGTGGCACAACTGGGACGGCATGTATTGATGCTCTCCTTCGATGCCCTCTAGACTCCTCCCGTCTTTCTCGATGACTTGAAAGCTTCGAATGCGCGATGTGTGAGAACCCTTGAGGCGTACCGGCGCGTGCTTGTTTTCGGGCCAAGTAACCAATGTCCTAGACAACTTGAGTTTCATAAGATGACCAACCACGCACTGGGTGACAGCTCCACGGGGGCGGAACAAATTCCACTTCTACTCCAGATTGACTCTTCCCAATCCAATTCATAACGACGAGGTTTCCTGTCATTGAAAGCCGTCGTCAATTCGTAGTTCAATCGAGCCTCTAACCAACTTTTCGGGAAGAAGGTCGAAGGAGTTTTTTTGTAATTCATTGACCCGGAGCATTTTGCACCTGCACCGTGCCTTTTTTTACTTCAAATTTGGCACATTCACAAAATCGATCAATCGCTCTAATTCCAGGCCATACGCGGTCGGCTCCGACCGGACGTCAAAACCCTTTTCACACAACTCAAAAGCGATAACATCAATGATTGCCTTACGCTCAGCGGGCGTCGCCTCGTTGCGCGACAGGTTTTCTATCAGCGAAAGATCTGCGCCACGGGCTGTAAAAATTTCCTCTATAAGGGAAAGCATCTTTTGAGTAGAAGATAAATTCATGGTTAGCGAACCCCTACGGCGCCGCTCTCGCCGCCCCCACCTGGTGAAGTTGCCGGTGGTGGTGTAGGTCAGGCTGCCGCTTGGCCGCGAGCTCGGCATGGTTCGCGACGTCCTGGGTCAGGGCGATGCTCAGGTCCTGGCCGGAGACCCATTGGCCGTCGGCGCTGAAGGTGGCGGCATCGATGAGCAGGCTTCGATTGGCGACCAGCTTGCCGTTTCGAAACGTCGATGCCTTGCTTGTGCAAGTCCTTCAGCGCCTGGGAAAGATCCACGGTTTCGTCGGTCTCCTCATACCTTTCAGGCTTGTTGTAGTCGCACTCGAGAGAGCTGTCGCCACGCAGACGCGCGATCCAGCGTCAAACTAGTTCAAGGATCTGAAGATCACGTCGGAACAGCTCCGCCTCTTCTCGCGGAATCCCCAGGAGTAGCGCCTCCAAACCGCATTCTCCAAGCTGATCCGCAATGACTTGCCGTGCACTGGCTTCCCAATTGGGATGCCATCCTCCCGATAGCACCAACAGAATTACTCGCCACATTAAGTCCTCCACAGGTCGCTCGAAGCCATCCTCGAACGTGTGGGAAACGTAGGCCAGGATTTGTTCATGTGACCATCCCTTCATTGAAGCGAGGTCTCTGCAACCGTCGTAGTAGGCCTCCAGTGCCCACGACTTCAAGGTTTCGTAGGTCACGCGTTCTTCGTGCAGCATTTCAACCGCCTCTCTTTGTTGGTGGCACAACTTTGCCGCCGTTATCCAACACGTGGATCTTGATGTTCGGATATTTTTCTTGGAACTGCTGAATCACATTTGAGCAACTCGCGCATGGCGGGCGTTCGGTCAGCAGGTTGATCATCCCAGTCGCTGATGTGTTGTTTCCCAGCTGTGACGCAATGTTATTCAATATCTTGGCCTCCGAATCGATACCCGATTGAGCATCAATGGAGGATTGCTACCGGTCGGAACAATCGAGCTTGGAAAAGTTTCTGCAACCTGACCAACAAATCCCATGGCCCGTTGGTCAGAAGTCGGATTGGTGATTCGACTGGAGGCGGCCATGGTGGGCTGAACGCCCGGGATGTCGATCTGGGCGACGCCCATGTTGCCCCCGGTCCTGGCACTTCCTGTCAGCGTTCCGCGCAAGTCTCCAATCTGCTCTGTAAGCATCGATCGCGTGTCCGCTAAGCTCATCGGAACCGCTCTCGGTGACAGGTAGGCTCCCGCGGCCAGTGCTCCAGAGCGAATGGCTCCGGCGACCGCCATGGTCGCTGCTCCCAATGCTCCTTGTGCAGATAACGAATTGCCCACCGCCCAACCCATAGCGATTCTGCTCAGAGGCGGCTCTCCAGGGCTATTGGGATCGTTCTTGTCACCAACTATGCGCCCACGCATCCAGCCGGCAACCTCGGTGAGGTCGCCGACTGTCATATTCGGTACCGAGCTTTGCATGAAGCTCGTGCGATAGGCGTCATAAATTTGGGCGACCGTGTACTTGCCTCCAGAGGAATCAGCCTGCAGCCGTGACCAGCCCCAGATGTCGTCATCGCTCGGCATAAAGCTGGCGGCGGCGTTCCTGAAGTCTTCGCGCACGCCGTTGCATAGCGTGCTGTTATCTCCAGCACAAGCGTTGAGAGCTTGGGTCGTATTCTTGTCCTTGGTGATTAGCTCCGCGAGCTCTTCACGCTGGGTTGGCGTGCATTGCGTCTTGCATGTCTCAGCCAGTTGTCGCGTCCGAACTGCATCGGGATGATTCAGGTAGTTGTTCGCCGCCGCATTCCCCCCCGCCTGGCTGCCGATGTTGATCTGGCTCGCATCCCCGCCCGTGACCGCCACCGCCAGCCCGCTCACGAGGGCGGCGAACTGCACCGTGTCGTCTCGTCTTCCGTAGGCCTCGGCCGCCAGTTCGCCGATCGCGGCACCCAGCGCCCCCGCGCCGCAGCCGCTCGCGCTATCTGCTCGCGCGACACCCACCACGCACCCGGCGATCGCATGCGCCACCTTGTTGGTGAAGTCGTCCAGCGCGCCGTCGGCCGTGAGGTCGCCGATCGCATTCGCCCCTTGCGCCGCCACCGTGTCCAGCAGCGCCCCCTTGATCCCCTCGCGCAGGTTCTCCTCGAAGCTG
>DATFFC010000051.1:0-4441 GCA_035250505.1 Nitrospiraceae bacterium
GCCTGGACGGCTCCGTGATCTTCCAGAAGAGCTCCGGCTTCCGTCGCCACCGCCAATTCCCCACCCGGTTGATTTCCAAAGGGGCGATACCGTTCGTCCCGTTCGGCAAGCTCGGTTAAGAATTCTTCCCATGATTTTCCCTTCTGACGGAGGCCTTCCTCCCAATCCTGCCGGATCAACTGGAGGAGTCGCTCGAACAGCACATTTCGATATTGGCGCGGGATGTGCGCCTCGATGGCCGCACGAACCCAGTAGAGATTGAGCGACAGCACTTCTCTCGTCACGCGACCGGCCTGCTCATCGGTGGCGCCGATTCCATACTCCTCAAGAAGTTCTCGCGACATCCCGCGCGGGATGATGTCATACAAAACCTGCGCCGCTTCTTCCGGCGTCATGATCGGATGATTCCCCTTCCATACATCGGACGGACTCGCAAGAATATCGCACCGCGAGGCGAGTGACAACCCGACGGCTCCGGTTTCTTTGCCTTGTTGGCCCTCGTTCCGTGTGATACAGTCCGCGACATTTACGCTAAGATCGTTCATGCGCAGCTTGGTTGTGACAGTCACAAGAGGACCCAAGCGTTCCGCCCTCCTCGTCGTTATTTTCCTCCCGCTCTTTTTCCAACCGGCCGATGCCCAAGAAACCCGGTGGGGGTTCGGAACTGATCTCGGCGTCTGGACGGGAACGACCAATGGTTCCGTGTTTGCGCTCGGTCTGCATCTCGACTACTACATGGATCGGAATTTCTCGTTCGGCGGGATGACGCTGTTCACCCCGGTGGGAGATCTGACTCAAATCGCGATGGCCGGGGTGGCGAAATACCATCTCCGTTTTTCCAACGGCGTGAACCTCGTGCCGTTTGCCGGGCTCGGCTTGATCCATGCCGATCTGGATCGCGGAAGTGGGCCGGGCAAGATCGATCGCAACGACACCAGCCACTTCATTCCGCTGGGACTGTCTCTGGAATATCAGGTGGGACCAACGATCGCCTTCTCAAGCACGCTGATGGTCAACCTGCACCATATTACCCTCTCGCCCCCCGTCCCGGACGACAGCACCAGCGTCGCGCTGCTGTTCGGTATCCGCTGGGGACCGTGATCATCGAAAACAGCGCCTGCCTCCACCCATCCGATCGGCCCGCTTCCTCCGTAATGAAAGTAGTTCACCCTTTCACCGGCCCACCCGAATGAGGTGGGCAAAGGAGGCAGCATGACACGGCTAGGAATCGCATTGGGAGCCGCACTACTTATGACCACTTATGCTTCAGCAGGCATGGGGAAGGACGCTCATCCTCTCAAGGCGGCTACGGGGTCAAAGGCCGAGGTCCACATCAACGAAGGAATCGCGCACTACGAGAAGGGCCATTGGGACGTCGCGACCAAGCATTTTCTGGAGGCGGAGAAGGCCGATCCTAAATCTGCCGAGGCGCATTACGATCTGGCCTTGGTTCTCGACAAGACAGGCGACCATGCGGGCGCCACGCAGCATTTTCAAAAGGCGCACGATCTCGGTAAGGACAATGTCGAGATTCACGGCTCAGAAGTGTTGAAGAAGCATCTGAAAATGTAACACGGGAAAGATCGCACGGGACCATGAGCCGGCGGCGGCTACGCCACTCTGGCGGGCCGCCACCTCATGCCGATATGGATGAGTTCCTGCAGCAAATTCTTATAAGGAATTTCGGCCTTCCGAGCGGATTCCGCAAAATCCTCATCGTCGGCAATCTGCGGATTGGGATTGGCCTCCAGCACATAGATATTCCCATCGCCGTCCATCCGCATATCGATGCGGGCATAGCCGCTGAGCCCCAACGCGCGATACACGCGCTTGGCCAGATGTTGGATCTTCTCAGCCGTGCCGTCGGGCAGGTTCTTGGCTTCGCCCGAGCGGATGCCGTACTTGTCCTGGTATTTCCGGCTCCACTTCACCCGTTCCGTTGCGATGCGCTTCGCCTCATCCGGCATGTTATCCATCACGAGTTCCCAGACGGGCAAGACTTGCAAATGGGCGTTCCCCATAACCCCGACATAGAGCTCGCGGCCCTCGATATACCGTTCCACCAGGGCGCCGGTTCCCACACTGTCATGGATGAACGCCACCCGCTCCCGCAACTTCTCTTCATCTTCCACGATGGAGGCCTGGGAAATGCCCAGTGAAGCTTCTTCGCTGATCGACTTCACGATCAGGGGAAAGGCCAGCCATTTGGGGCGCCGCACCATCCGATGCAACGGCACGACCATGAATTCCGGATAGGGAATACGATGATAGGACATCACCTGTTTGGACAGGGCCTTATCCCGAGCCAGCATCAGGCCCCGCGGGTTACAGCCTGTGTACGGCACATGAAGCAGTTCAAGATACGAGACGACGTTTTGGTCATAGACCGCCACCCCGTCGAACTCTTCCAGCAGATTGAATGCGACGTGCGGTTTCCATTGCTCGACCGCTCCGCGGATCACTTCCAGGTCGCTCTTCACCCCAAGGGCCGTGACTTCATGACCCAATTTACGCAGCGTCGACACGACGTCGTATTCGGTCTTCCACTCGACAGCCTGTAGGTCCTGGCCGTTCAACTGTTCCGGCGGCACGAGGTCTTTGTGCATGAGGACCAGAATCCGAAGCCGTCTCATAACGCCACCTTGTGCCGGCCGCTCTGAAGATAATTCATGGTCTGCACCGTCAAGAGGATCGAGAAGTCCCATTTCGCCTGCTCTTCCGTCGTCGTCAGCCGCAGACCAAGGGCCCGGCATCGCTCAATCATCCCCTGCAGCAATTGATCGACGGTGTATTGATACTCTCCCGTCCAACCGGCCACTTTCCGCCGCAACTCCTTTCTGATCCGATGGAGGAAACCGGCCGCCGGCGCATTCTGCGCGAAGCCGGGGGCATCGGAGAACAAGCGGCGCAAATCGGCATCGTACGAGGGCACGCCCCCGATCCCATAGTGCTTTCGTTTCTCGTCATAATGGTCCCGCAATGTCTTATAGATCCGGCGAAGCGGATCCACCTGTTGGCGTGTCGCCACAAGCGGGTCTTTTTCCGCCACCTCTCGCATCAGCGTCTCCATGAATTGCAGCTTCTTGAGTACCGGCCACCCCTTGTACCGCTCTTCCCACAGCGACTGCGGGTCCAGCCACACGGCGAACGTTTCCGCGAAATCCTCGTCCGGATGGCTTTGAGCGTAGCAGACATCCAGATACCGGACGAAACTGCGGCTATAGGGCCTCGGCTGATAAAAATCCGGGTACGGCTCCGAAGATCTCCCGAACAGCTGCTGGCGACGGC
Source organism: Nitrospiraceae bacterium (assembly GCA_035250505.1). GTDB lineage: Bacteria > Nitrospirota > Nitrospiria > Nitrospirales > Nitrospiraceae > DASSBQ01. Next base: position 3,289 of record DATFFC010000051.1, read on the forward strand.
GGCGCCGGCGGAGGAGATAGGCGTTCTCGATCGCATGGCCGGTTTCATGCCGGAGAATCCGCATGCACCAGTCGAACGATCCGCCTTCGACCTCCAGCATTTCGTGCAATTCCAATTTGGCCAATCTTGGATGCGCAAGATAGAACGGCAGCGCGATGCCGGGGATGCCGTCCGGCGAAAACCATTCATCCGACAGCCAAAAGTACGGACGAAACCGCAGACGGCGTGCTTCCAGCTCTGCGAAGAGCTGTTTGATCGGCTCCTCGAAGAACCCCCCCTCGAGCCGAAGCCTGAGATCGCACATCCGCAAGTCGAGCAGTTTGTCATCAGGCCACTGCGCCCATTCCGGCTCTTCGACTCCTTGTGATTGCCATGTCGTCGCGTCCATTCCATGTGACCTGTTGCCGACATCGTGAAAACCGCGCGTCTCGAACCCTTTTCTCATTCTCTACTATAGCACTCGGTAGAAAATTCGCCCAACCACTAGGGTCATGAGAGACGCAAACCGGGGTTCTCCCCCGGAATAGGCTTAAGTGAAACTGCCATGGCGTCCGCGACACGGCACCGATGCGTTGCAAAAGCGGCTTGGTGGTGATACATCTTTTTATAGGACCTGATCAATCGTGGAAGGCCTCGTGAAGGATACAGGCATGCGTTCACGGAGACCGACTAGAACAATAGGGCGGCTGCTTCTCTCCTTCCTCGTGGCTGTGTGTCTTTTCACACCTGCGGGCCCGGCTCTTGCCAAGCCCAGTGCGGATGCCAGGCATTGGCGAGAACAGCTCATTCATATCCTGGGGACGACCCAGGGCACCCACAGCCAGCCGATCGGAGTCGTGGCGGAAGTGGTCATCGGTCTCGAACAACGAGCCGACCATCGCGGCACCGAAATCATCTTCGAGGAAAAGTCCGGGAGTTTCTCCGACAGAACGCAAGGGGCTATCATGCTGGCGATCGACCGCACGGCGCGCGCGGCCCGCTTGAACCCGGACTCGTGGAGCATCTTTCTTTCCTTTGATTCTCCCGGCATGACGCTGTACGGAGACAGCCTCTCCGCAATGGTGGGACTCACCGTCATCGCGTTGGCCAAGGGGGATACGGTCCAATTCAATCGCGCGATCACCGGAACCGTGACAAATGACGGCCATATCGG
>DATFFC010000052.1:0-104882 GCA_035250505.1 Nitrospiraceae bacterium
GTTACACGGATAAGTCTGCAGGGTTAAATCACGATGATCAGGTGGCTGATATAGCCGTAATGGGCTCAGGTGTGATCGCGGCCTCCCGTGTCACAGGTTTCTGTGTCCCATGTTCAATCTACCCCCACCAAGCGCGCTGCAGGTAATAATCGAACCCACGTGAGAGGGATACTGCCTTCGACCCGCACCATGCATACTGATCGATGATGGTCTTGGCTAGCTTCTTCATTCAAAGCTTGCGCCACCACATATTTTCGTTCGGACACCGTACCGCACCGATGCTCGTTGTGGCTGTGCTTGCATTGGGCTGTGCCTCTACCCAAGTGCTTGCTCCTGTCAGCCTCGTGGTTATGCAGAACCACGGGTGGCCTAATGATCCGTCTGGTTCGACGGTCATGTCAGATTACGCGCTCAGTTCGATGGCGACGCCAACGAACGGATGCTGCAATGTGCAGGGCTGGACAACTTTCTGCGCTAACTGCCTTACCTCGGCAGATGGAACGGCCCCTATGTCGCCGCCGATTGTCGGCACGTGGAGGTACAACGCGAACACCGACTGGGGCGGGATTTCACCGGGGAACGTCTTCTACAACTTCAGCAGCACCAAAAAAGACCAGATTTACATGGCCTACTACTGGAAGGCCAGCTCGAACTGGATCGGCCATCCGAGCAATATCAACAAGCTCAGTTTCGCAATGGCCGAAGGCACGAACCTCATCCCGGTGATGTATGGCACCGACAGTCCCTATCAGTTGGAGGTCGGAGTTAGTGTCGACTCTTCCATTTCGAACGAGCACATCGACGGGTGTCCCATCCCAGGGACATGTAACTTCTTTGCCAATACAGACAGCAGCGGCGACCTGATACCTGGAAATTGGTACCTCCTAGAATTTTACTTTAAGCAGAGCACGTGCACGACATGCCGGAACGGCATCGTGCGTGCCTGGATCAACGGCGTCAAGACGCACGAGTTCACCAATGTCAACATGGGCTCGCAGCCGTTCCACCAAGTCGAATTGAATCCCACCTACGGAGGCGGATCTGGTGTACCTCGCAACGTGGACATGTTCTTTTGGTACGACCATGTCAGGCTGACAACTGGCGGACCGCCCGGCGGTGAGGCACCGTTACAGTCCCCGCCGTCGCGTCCGAATTAGCCGACCAGCGGCAACTAGGTTGCGCTCGGACTGCGCCGCCGCTGGTTGCCACTGTAACAACCACCCCTCATTCCGACTCGACGAAGATCATGCCTGAGCACCTGGCCTGTTAGAAATGCCCTTCCTCTGTCGAATACGAAATCCGCACGATTCCTCAGATCGCATAATTTGGATCCAGCAACGAGCCTGAATCAAGCTCCTAAGCCTTTGGTTTATTTACGAATACAGTCGCGTCGCATGAAATGTACTTGATCTGCTTCATCGGCACAATGATCACTTCCTTAGCGGAATCGACCTCTAAGACTTCCATGTCTTCACTGATTGTATGCCGAATCGCATCCTTCACGGTCAGCTCCTGATTATCGACAAATACTACCTTTACCCAATATTGCACGATTCATTCTCCCCGGTAGAAAGTGACTCTTGGCCGAGTTCGCTCGAGCGTCTTACTGCCGCCTCTACCGCCGATATCAAGGCCGACCGAAGCCGGCCGCTCTCCAGTTCATGCAGCCCCGCGATAGTCGCGCCGCCCGGCGAGGCGACACGATCCCTCAACACCGCCGGATGTTCGCCGCTCTCAAGCACCATGCGCGCGGCGCCGGCGACCGTCTGCACCGCAAGCGCCGCGGCCGTCTGGCGCGGCAATCCCATCTTGACGCCTCCGTCCGCCAACGCCTCTATCATCATGCACACATAGGCAGGCCCGCTGCCGCTCAACCCGGTCACCGCGTCCATCAGACGCTCCTCTACGGTGACCACCTTCCCCACCGACTCGAAAAGCTGCCGGGCTCGGACTTGATCATCCTCAGGCAGGCCCGGGGCATAGGCCAGCGCCGTCATCCCCTCGCCGGCAATGGAGGGTGTATTCGGCATGGCCCGGACAATGCGGTTGGAACCAGGAAGGTGCTTGATGATCCGCGCGATCGGATATCCCGCCGCCACCGAGACGATCAGCTTATCGGCACCGGCCTCACCCCGAATCTCCTTGAGCACCTCATCGAGATGCTGGGGCTCGACGGATAGTATAATAATGTGTGACTGTGCCGCCGCCGATCGGTTGTCATGGGAGGTGCGGATGGCGAAACGGCCGGCCAGAAACTCCCGTCTGCCCGAAAGGATATCGGTCGCGAACAGCTCTTCCGGCCGTGCACGTCCGGTCCGAAGCAGGCCTCCGATCAGGGCCTCGGACATGTTGCCGCCGCCGATAAACCCGATGCATGGTCCCCTCAACATGAGCGCTCGATTATACTGACCCAGGGAACCCCCTTCAACTTGCGGCTTGCCGACGCCTTCGCCGGTCCGGTAGAGTAATTTCAATCAGCGGGGCCTACTACAGGAGGCAGCCATGAAAGCACTTATTGGGGCCTGTATTTCTCTCTTATTCTTCGGTCTTGTTGCCGATGGTTGGGCGCGACGGGAAGCGATGACGCCCGAACAGAAAAGCCAGGTGGAAAAAATCCAAACGGTGTTGGTCGATGTGCTGGCAATCTCGGATAAGGGGCCCGTGGACGCGGAGCCGCTGCGCCAGGTTGTCGTCACTCGATTGAAGGAATTCGGCTATACCGTGACGGCCGACAGCAAGCAACCCAACGATGTGCTTTTTCGCGTGAAGTGCGAACAGCACAAAACCTGGGAAGGGACGACCAATATGGGGAGCGACGCCGATTTACCGGACTCCCCCTCCAGAGTGTGGAAAGGTCCCGCCTGTCAGCTTTCCTATGTGTTGGACGGCAAGAAAATGGGTTGGCGGAAGGAGGTTCGAACGGATTTCGCCGACGCGGAGCAGGCGGCTCAGAAAGAAAACGCCGGGGACCCGGCCGCCTATGCCATGGTGAAACTGAAAGAACGTCTGGAAGACTATGACTTCCCCGCGTTGATTACCGCAGAATGGGGTCAGGAAGGACGTCTGTTCAAACTGTACGACGATCCCGCCACCCCACCGGAGCGAAAGATCAAGCTGATCAATCTGTTCGGCTATCTATTTTCCACCGATTCGGTTCCCCGCTTGCTCACCGCCCTCAAGGGTCCGGATATCGAGATGGCGAAAGCCGCGGCTCTCGCACTGGGGAACATCGGCAAGAAGGAAACGATTCCTGTGTTGATCGAGACGATGCAATCGGGACCGCCCGAACTTAAGCCATCGGCCGCCAAGGCGCTCGGCATCACCGGCGCTCTCCATGGCGACTTCTCCATTATTGATCCATTACTCGACAGTCTTAAAACCGATGACGTGGCGGTGAAGACGGAAGTCGCCTGGGCCTTGGGCAAGCTCCCTGACCGCCGGGCATACGATCCCCTCTTTTCCCTTCAAAAATCGCTTTACCACGTGCGCGAGAACGACGCCGACCCGAAATTGGTCAAGTTAAAAGAGGCGGTCAATTGGAGCATCAAACAGATCGATACATGGGAGTACCTTCAGTAGACTACAGACCAGGAGCGACCACCATCCTCGAATGGAAAACGGCCCGGCGGACGATGCCGTTTATCCTTGTGCTCAGTTCGCTGCTATGGCTGATTGATCGACCAGCGGTGGTGCTGCCTCAGGTCATGGGCGATGAGGCGGAACTCGAGCGGCTCCGCGTCAAAGCCGAAGACGCGATGGCGAATGATGATGCGGACGGGGCGGCAATGGCGATGGGACGCGCGGCTCTCATGGCTCTGCATCTCGCCAAGCGACACACCGACGGGCCCCGCGGCCAGATATTTCTCGGAGCCGAACACTTATTCCGGTCCCAGGAGCATGGCTATCGGGCCTTGGCCCTGTTCCGGCGCGCCGGCGAGCAACTTCCTGCCTCATCCGGTGTCTGCGGAAGCCTCCGTTTAGCTCATACGGAAGCCGAACATTCACTGCAGGTTCTGACGGCCCTTCTTTCCGGCGACAATGACCCCCAGGTGGTCGGGCAGGCGAACGACTTCCGCCAGGCGACGGAGACGTGGATGACCGTCCTCGGGTCAATGCATACTGACTTCCAATGCGTGTGACGGGTATCCGCCGCCGCCTCAATCGTCTTCCGGGTTGATGATATGCAGGCCGGCCGGCCGGCAGGCCGCAAGCAATTGCTTGTCGGCGCTCACCACCGTCAGGCGAAGCGGCTTCAATTCGAGCGCAAGAGCCAAGTGAAGCAGTTGCTGGGCCCGTAGCGCCGGATAATCCAGGATGAGCTCCTTCGTGGACAGATAGGTATCCATGGTCGGGGCAATGTACTGGAAGAGTCCCTGTTTGGACTCCATCTCAAACTTGTAGAGAACAGAATAGCAGTCGTCTCTGGTGATTTCGCCCTGTTGGGCACGGCACGACAGGATCGAATACAGGTCGGTGACCGTCCACATAGGAAGAATCGCGACCTTTCCACGCTTCACCATCAACTTGTTCACAATCCGAGTGCCCCGTTCCATGCTGTAGCGTTTCACCAGGGCGGTGGAATCAAAGTAATAGTAGGGCATCTCATGCCCTCCCCTTCAGCAGCGTCTCAGCCAAAGGAGAATGCAACTTCGACAAGCGATCCTGCAACTCATCCAGCGGCAGTTCTTCATAATAGCCTTGCTTGCGGAAAATGTTCACAATGCCGTCGCCGTTGACGAGCTGGGTATCGGACGCGAGCCGCTCGCGGAGCCGCCGTTTCATGAGACGACTCGGCATCCGTCTCTTCGGTGCGGCACTACTCTCTGCGCCATTGGATTTCGCCGTCGTTGCCTTCTTCATTCGTCCTCCTCTAGAAAAGTTACTGAATGGAGAGTTTACTGATGCGAGACTTCCGACGATTGCGGGTGCGCCTCTCGGGGGCATCCGGGCGGCGTGCCGGAAGCGGAGGGCAACTGCAGATCGCCGTAGATATAGCCGGCGAGCGAGCGAGCGAGCTCCGAGGAGAATTCCTGCTGCATCACGCGAACGGCTTTGGCGGTCGCTTCCCGCTCGGTCAGATGTCCCTCCCTGCCGCCTTTTGACACCGCCCCGATCATCCGTTTCGTCGCCGCTTCCTCAATGACGGCATCGCCGCACCATCGCACATATCTAAACTGGGGATCGCGAATCTCCAGAGGCCAGAGCCGAACGGTGCCGGTCACGAGCAGATCCGGCTTGACTCCGCTATCGCGGCTTTCTTCGTTCAGCGAACCGGATGCGCCGGCAATGGAGAGCCCCTCTCTCGCCAATCCCTCTATCAAGGCCCGGCGCACCGGTTCCGCTTGATCACCCTCGATACGGACCGCGACCGCCAGATTGCCGGCAAGGAACTGCTCCAATTCATTCATCAGCTCCGCAACCCGATAGGCGGGCGGATTTCCTTGTCCGCCGTTCCTGATGACGCGCAAGTCCGCGTTGTAGGCTTCACGGACCACCAGATTCCTGGCGGCTCGTTTGAGGTTTCTCGCTCGGGCCAGCTTGTCCGGTGTCTGTCGCGCTTCACTCACTTGAGCCGCAACCGTGCCGTCCAACTCCCGGATCCGTTCGAGCAAGGCCGGCTCGACCTGGACTTTGTCCATGCCGGCCAGAGCATAATACTGTCTCGTTTTCGCGTCAAACCAGACATCGAGCACCCGCACATTTTCCAGCACCTTTTCCGTGGACACCTGCGTGACCTTGTCCAATACCAAACGCCGCTCGGTCCTGGCATGTGAACGGTCTTCAGTTATCAGGTAGGACTCCCAATCTTTCGACTGCACGTCAATTTCGGCTTTGAAGACCTTCGACACCGCGGCATAGGCCTGTTCTTCGGCCCCCGACCTGGTGTCAGCCTGGCCGACGCCCACGAGATACCGAGCCGATGGAAAATCCTGACTCATGCCGTTCACCCAGGCGGGAGTACGTTTCCCTTGCCATCCGCAATGGGCGATGCCGAGAGAAACGCAGGCTGTCGCGGCAATGAGACCGGCTGTTCGCAATAGGCGCCGTAGCGGTCTCATAACACAACCCGCTCAATGAGGAATTTCGTCTCGCCCTCCTTCAGGGCAAGGGATCTGGTTCTGCCTGCGACGGTTCGGGCGCTGTTCCGCCCCACCGGCTGAACCCGCACCTCATAGTCCCCCGCCGGCACCCAGAGCCGCGCAATCTGAATTTCGTCCGGCAGGGTTCGCCAGCTTCGCTTATCAGATTCTTCAGAGGCGACCGCCAGGCCCTTCGTGAGGAGCGACACGAGCAAGCCCACCCAAGCCGCGTCGTCCCGGTGCACCGCCTGCTGCGCGCCGCGCGTCGCCGCCTCTGCCGCAGAGAACTTGACGGCCGCCCGCGCCACCGCCTTCGTCGCGAGGCCGGTAAATCGCCCGGAAAGCGCCTTTTCGGCGAGCGCCGTCGTGTCATGTATCAATTGGGAGCGGGCCGTATAGGACGTGCCGGCTTGCCCGGACAATGTCACCTCTTCGTAGAGGATTTGGGTCTTTTGAGGGACCAGCCGGGGAAGAGCCACCCGCACGACTCTTCCATTCAACCCGTAGAGGACACTGTCGCTCACACGCTGCCCTTGCCGATTGGGATTGCGGAAGAGGCCTCGATTGAGCAAGACCAATTGCAGCGCATCAAGGCTGATGGGCAAATCGAGGAATTGATCTTCCTTGCGCGGAGCCCGCCCATTGTAGCCGATCACCACGACCTGGGCCAATTGTTGCTGCATGGCTTGGGATGTCCAGGTCACATCGGGAAAACGCTCCCGGTACTCTTGGAATTCTGTGGTCAAGTGCAGCGCCTCGCTCGTGCGGAGCAGATCGCTCTGCAATACCGGCGGAGGAGGCACGCGCGACCAGCCGCGCGTCAATTCGTAGGTCTCATAGGCGTTCCGATAGGCGATGAACGCGTTGTTGATGTCGCCGGAGGCCTCGTAGAGGATGCCGGAGAGATATCGAGCAAACGCATCGTTCCGATAGGCATCCTTGGCTTGAACACGGTCGGACAGCACATTCAAGCGATGATCAATCTGCCTCGCCTCCACCAAGGCCTCCGTCAGTTGTCCCAGGCCGACATAGTTCAACGCCTTGATCACGTTGATCATGACGTGTTCATAGGGATCACCTTCGTACGGCAAGAGCGTGTCGTTGGTGAGGAAGGCGACGGCTTCGGTTCGGATCACCCGTGTGTACAAGCGCTCGACTTCCCGGTCCGCCTTCTCAAGCTCCGCATTGCTTCGCGCATATTCTCCGGCCAGATGAAGGGTCATGCCCCGATCCATCTGATACAAGAGGCGGCTCCGTGAGCCGTATTCCTGTTCGGCCTGCTCGATCACGGCATCCGCACGCTTGGGATCGCCGGCGAGGAGGCTTTGATCCACCAGGCGATATGGGTCAAACGGCGCGCAGGCGGTCTGGACGGCAGCAAGGAGAACGAGCAACAACCTTCGACCCTTCAAAACAAAACGGCCTCCGAAATCGGAGGCCGTGCCGGATGAGCGCGAAGATTTCACCACGGATGTCGGCTAAAAGATCGACCGCTTCCGTTCGACGACTTTCTTGATCTTCTTTTGACCGAACCAGGACTTCACATTGTTTTCCAAATCGATCATTTCGAGATCCACCTGATAGAAGACCGCTTTGACGCCTTCGGCCTCATCCAGGATGGTCGAAATGCTGCCCTTCATCATGTAATCGGCCCCGGTTTCCTTGCCCGGCGACTTCTGTGTATCCTCTCTCGCGCGGATCGCCTGATCGCGGCGCTCCTCTCTCACTTCATCCCGCTCGCCTTTCCCGGCGACAAATGTGACTTTCTGGGAGTTGGTCAATTCACGGGACAAATCGGTCACGAAGGTTTGCACATCGATATGTTCATGGCTCCGATTCAGAATGGTCCCCACGATGACGACCGGCTGCCGGCTCTTCGTGTTGGTGAAATGATCCAGCCAAGGACTATTCAGAGATTCCTGAACCATGGTCTCGGCCACCATCCGTGAGTCCGTATCGTTCCACCGCCCGCTGAGATCGGTAACCATCCCCGTATCCACCCGCGTGACCCTGGTTTCGTGGCCGCACCCGGCGCTGCCGGCCAACGTCGCCACCAGAGTCACACAGCATGACAGACGATATCCTGAACCCGGCAACCGGACGGCCATGCATCCTCCTTGGCAATCGGCGCGATGCAGATGGATAACGAACGCTACGGCGTCGCTCTCTTTTCCTCTTCCTTCTCCAGCCGCTCGAACAGACGGTCGGCGTTCTTGCGGACGTAGTCCCGCACCTGCGAGTTGAGTTCTTTTGCCTGATCCAAGTTGTTTTTCATGTCCTCCAAGCTCAATTTGGTCAACACATAATAGGTGCCGGTCTTATCGTCTTTATAGCGATCGATGGGCTTGACTCCGTTGAGCGTGACGGCGGAAAAGGTCTTGATCGCGCGCTCAACGTTCTGTTCCTCGCTGTTCCGAGTGAAGTCGCCGGCCGTCGTCGAGGCGGCATAGTCGCGCATCAAATACGCGGTGTAGGTCTCGAACGTCTTGGCGATTTCGGCGCGGGCGCGGTTTTCCGCCGTATCCCAGGCTAAGGGCTCATTACGCACCCCCACAACGGATCCGACGCCGTAGAAGGACTTGTCGGTTTTTTCATTGTAGGCTCCGGATCCTTTTTTGACCCAGGTCGGAGGGCCGCCGCATGCGGCCAGGCCGATGACCAAGAGCAACGCCAGCCCGTATCCGGGTGCCTTAGCAAAGATTCCACGTCCGTTACTCATACGCGTCCTCCTTGGGAATGTGTCGGATGACAAAAGTCAGTGGGAAAGAAGTGGGTCGGAGCAGTCGACGCATCGATGGCTGCCTGAACGTCCCCGGCGAGAGGAGATGAAACGCCTCAAAACTTAGGAAATTATGCTAACATGCACCCTTGAACGAGTCAACGCAGGCGAGGCTTCTTGCGCACCGGCACGTCGGAAGATCAGGCCGGAGTATCGCCGGAGTATTGAAGGAGGGCACGTGGCAGAGGTACAAATCCAAGACGGCATTATCCGCATCCTGGAGCTTGACATCCAAGATCAGAAGGCTGCGGCGGCCCTGGCCGAATATCCCCAGGCCCGTTGGGCGGAAATTACACGCCGGGCGCTGAAGATCGGGCTGGGCTACATGAAAGGCGGAGCGCGAGATTAACGGGGCGGCTGACCGGATGGCTGGGATTCGCTCTGCCGAACGGCCGCCTCCGCCCGTTCGCTTTGCCCTCCCAATTCCAGATACCGTTTGAACGCTCCCACGGCTCTCTGTTGATCATGCAGGTGGTCGGCATAGAGCGTTCCGAGCGAGAAGTAGACATCCACATAGTCGGGATTGATCGTGAGCGCTTGTCGCATGGCCTGTTCCGCCTCGGCATATTGCTCGCGTTTTTCCAGTACCAGACCCAGCGTATAGAACGAATCGGGATTCTGCGGCGCATGTTGCACGGCCAACTTCGCCGTGGAGAGCGCTTCGTCGATATTCGGCAGCACTTCGAGACGAACATAACTCTTGAGGACGTAGGCGTCGCCGAACGTAGGGTCATAGGCAATGGCTCGGTCCAATCGTTCCAGCGCTTCCTCGGCGGATTTCTGCTGCTGCAGCAAACTGAACGCCTGCTCATACTGCGAGCGGGCCGCTTTCGACCGGTCCGCCTGACTTTCAGGCTCTGCGCCGAGTTGGAACGCCGCTTTCTTTCCTTCAATCAGAATGATATCCCCATCTCCGTCCAGTTGGACGAACTGCGGCCGTTGGGCGCCTTTGGACATCTCCAGCACCCGGCGCTGGACATAGGTTCCCAGTTCGCTTCCCATCAGCCATCCGTTCTTGTTGAGGTCCGCTGCGCCTTGTAATCCGGCGACAAGGGTCGCCACGAAAAGGCTCCGGCCGTCCTGTGCGATCGGTTCACCCTTCTCTGCGGCCACCAGCACCTGTACGGCCCGTTTCTCGGTATCTTCCTCCGGGGCCAGACGGCCTTCCAAAGAGAGTTGCTGGGGCGCCGTGATTTCCCACCCCCGGATTTCGGTGTCCAACAGAAACAGCGTATGCTTGGAAGCCAGGCGGCGGCTGAACTCCTTCAGATGGTCCACGGTCACGGACTTGTTGACATTGGTCAACTGGGCATCCCAGGGAACGAGATAGCCCACTTCTTTCCCGGGACCATCCGATGTAACGCCGGCATGACCGGCAAAAAACACGACCACCCGGTCCTGCCGCCCCACCTTCCGCGGGAGGTGATCCGTGAGCATCTGGAGCAACCGTTTGGATGTCGCGTCCTTGTCATACAGCTCGATGACTTCGTCGAATCCAAGCCGGCGCAACGAGCCGGCGACTTCCTTGCCTCGCTCGATGGCCCCCGGACTTTTGGGCGCCACCGCGTAGTTTTCTATTCCGATGACAAGTCCCCAGGACTTGTAATAGAGGCCTTCCGGCTTGCCCATCTGCGCCATGGCATCGGACACAGCCATGGCGAATAGCAGGCTCAGCAGGCAGAACAGGGCAACCGCGACCGCGAAAGGCCGATACGAATGGAGTGGAAGGGGACGAGGTACAACCTGCCGATGCTGCCGTGCCGGTGGGAAAGGAATTCCGTCTCGTAGGGTCCACATATCGCGCAACAACAGATTGGGACGACCGTTGATTCAGCCTACCTGCGAGCCCTAGGCACTGTCAAGAAAGCGACCGGCTGGTTGGGACCAATGAGACACCGGTTCGCAAGACCGTCAGGGTTGCAGTTCCCCTCACACCTTACGCATAATGCGCCCTGTTCGCAGTCCGCGTGCGGGCAACAGAGGGTGCATCACAAGCGACGCGCAGGGAGAATGAGGGTATGGATGACAAGATCGATTCATTGCTGAAAGAAAGCCGGGTAATCCTTCCCACCGCCGGCACCATCGAGGCCGCCCACATCAAGGATTATGATGCGCACTACCGCCAATCGATCGCGGATCCGGAGGCGTTCTGGGCGAAAGCGGCCGAAGAACTCGACTGGTTCACCCCCTGGAACCGCGTGCTGGACTGGCAATACCCGTGGGCCAAATGGTTTGTCGGCGCCACCTGCAATATTTCGTATAATTGCCTCGATCGCCACGTGAAGACATGGCGGCGCAATAAGGTCGCATTGATCTGGGTCGGCGAGAACGGAGAAGAACGCGTCTTTACCTATGGGGAATTATTGCGACAGGTCAACCGCTGTGCCAATGCGCTCAAAGCGATGGGACTGCGCGCCGGCGATCGGGTCACGATTTATCTCCCCAAGATTCCTGAACAGGTCATCGCGATGCTGGCCTGCGCCCGACTCGGCCTCATCCATAGCGTTGTCTATTCGGGTTTCAGCGCCCCCGCTCTTGCCAGCCGGATTCAGGATGCCGAGGCCCGGCTCGTCATCACGGCGGACGTGGGATACGATCGGGGAAAAACAATCAATCTCAAAGGCGTCGTTGATGAGGCTGTGGCCAACTGCCGCAGTGTGGAGGCGGTCGTCGTCGTCCGGCGTGAAAAGCCGGGTGCTCCTTTGACGGCAAAGGAGATCGATTGGGACGATTGGCTGAGGAAGGAACGAGCGGTCTGCGGCGCCGTCGCGCTCGACGCCGAGCATCCCCTGTATATTTTGTACACGTCCGGCACCACGGGGAAGCCGAAAGGGGTCGTACACGTCCATGGCGGGTACATGGTGGGCACCTATCTCACCACCAAGTACGTGTTCGACCTCAAAGATGAAGACGTGTACTTTTGCGTCGCCGATCCCGGGTGGGTGACCGGACATAGCTATATTGTCTATGGACCACTCCTCAACGGGGCGACCATTCTGACGGCGGAAGGAAAACCCGACTATCCGAATCCGGGGCGATGGTGGGACCTCATTGAACGGTACGGCGTCTCGATTTTCTACACGACCCCCACGGCGATTCGTTTGCTCATGAAGTATGGAGAGGACTGGCCGAGGAAATCCGACCTGTCGACCTTACGGGTGCTCGGGACGGTGGGCGAACCGATCAATCCGGAAGCATGGGAATGGTTCTATCGCGTCACCGGCAGCAACAAGCCGATCATGGATACGTGGTGGCAGACGGAAACCGGAGCCATTCTGGTCACGCCCCTGCCCTGTGTTCCGCTCAAGCCCGGGTCTGCGACGAGACCGTTCCCCGGTATCGAAGCCGACGTGGTGGACCGGGAAGGGCGGAGCCTTCCCCCGAATGCCGGGGGATTTGCGGTGATCAAGAAACCCTGGCCGTCGATGATGCGAACGATCTACAAGGACCCTGATCGGTACAAGGTGTACTGGAATACCATTCCCAACTGCTACACGGCGGGAGATGTCTGTCGCAAAGACGCGGACGGCTATCTGTGGTTCATGGGCCGGGCGGACGATGTCATTAAGGTCGCCGGCAATCGCATCGGCACGGCTGAGGTCGAAAGCGCGCTGGTTGGGCATCCGGCGGTCGCGGAAGCAGCCGTGATCGGGAAACCCCATCGCACGGCCGGCGAGTCCATCAAGGCCTTCATCATTCTCAAACAGGGGCAACAAGAGAGTACGGACTTGATTCAGGCCCTGAAGGACCACGTTCTGAAGGAACTCGGCAAGATTGCGGTGCCGCAGGAAATCGATATTGTGCCTTCGCTGCCCAAAACCCGATCCGGCAAGATTATGCGCCGCGTACTCAAAGCCAAGGAACTCGGACAGGATGTGGGCGATATCTCCACGCTGGAAGACTAGCAGTATATTGAACACGCCTCCATCTCACCCCACTCTCTGCGGAAATCGTGGAGCCGTCATGGTATAAGTTAAGACGATCATGAACTCCGATGCGTCAAACGGCCTCGTCAGTCCCACCAGCCCACCTCGGGCTACATTTGTCTGGGAATGCCCTGCCTGTTGCCGGCGCTTTATCGCGGAAAGCGCTCCGGCCAAATGTCCGTTTTGCCTGAAAGACCTCCCTCAGAACGTTCAGAAGTAACGGACATCACTGCAGGGTAAGAGCGCTCGTGAGAAACAGGACTATTGCTTCCAGGACCTGAGAATCCGTGGCCAGCTCGCGATGCGAGACATTCATCGCACGCTGCTCAACCACGAATCGGGCGCGGTACGCCGCAGGGAGAGAGGCGGAGGACGCCGTCACTGTGCCGTCTCCATCGGCGAGCAAGAGGGAATAGTCCAGGGCGGGTCGAGACCGTCGCACCTGGTCTTTGTCGAACAGAAGTTCCGTTCCACCGGATGAATCCGGTCCCAGCCAGAACGCGGCAGCCAATGTCTCGAACCCTGTTCCCGTCACATCGAGGAGCGGAATCACCGGCCGACTGGTGATCCCTGCGGGCCGGTGAAGAAGGTCGAAAAACCGGCTCGCCTGCTCCAGCCATCGTTCGGTATAGGCCGCGCGATTCTCGAACACGGAATCTGACCGGCTTACCCCGTCGCGCAGAAGTCCCCACCCATACTGTTTCCAACGGGGCGGCTGATACACGAATCCCTCGAACCTTTCCAACGAGCGCGACAATAGGACATCCGAGCCGGGAGCCGGCAGGAGATAGTAACTACCGGGAAATGACGACACCGCCTCGGCGGTCAACAGCATGCCGTTGAACCCAATCCGTCGGCCGTATTGCATGTTGCGGAATGTGGTCATGCTGCCGCGGTAAGGCACCCCGGCGAGCACCACGGCATCTACCCGCGAGGCTCCTTCCCACGTTTCTATCGCGTCAGGCGGCCGTTGCGTCCCATATCGGAGGTAGTAGGCCGCAATAAGTCCGCCCATGCTGTGTCCCACGAGCGCGATACGGGGGATTCCGCGGCTCCGCAGTCGCTCGATGGTTTGGTGCAGTGCATCGACGGCCGCGAGGAGATCCATGCGCCAGTCGTACGCCAATGGGACGACCTCGGACCGCGGCCCCACGCGGTCCAATGCCTTCAGCAGAGTTCCATATCCATTCACGGAATAGAGAAAAGGAACGACGGGGATATCTTGAAGAATGCCGTCGGGCCGGACGAGCACGGAATTCGGAATCCCGAGGTCCGCCCGTGGGAGCGCTAAGGACTTGGTTCCAACGAGGGCCTCTTGGACCGAGAGCCATACGAGCCGGCCGCTCGCCTCCTCCACTAGCCGGCTGCCATAGTACCCGGGGATGAGAACAACCGCCGCTTCTGGAGAGGATTTGACATTCCGCGGCTTCAGGTCACTGCAACTACCCGTGAGAAACGCCGCTATCAGGAGTGAGAGAGACAGAAGTCTGATGCTTCTGCAGGACCGGACCATAATCATGCGGGACGGAACGAGAGATGAGCCGATCACAGCGGCTTGGGCCGCAAGCGCGAGACCCGCAGATTCAGCACGCTGCAGCGCAGCCACGCGATGGACGCGCGATTCTAACAAAAAACAATCGGCAAGATCACCCTATGAACGCCGAACCCGGTACAAGGTGAGTCCCTTCTTCAATTGAGCTTTGGGGAGAATACTACGATGCATGTGGAAGGAAGGAAGAGCCTCCACCGGCTGAATGGAATCGATGACGAGATTCCATTGGTGCAGGGACTGCGACAGCCGAGCGGGACCGGTCACAAAGGCGATAGCGCCGGCCGCCATCCTTTCCGCCAGCTTGCCGATCGTCTCCTCAAGTTGGCCCGGCAGATCAAATTGCGCAAAGGGAATCCACACATATGCAAGATCGTATGGTCTCTCTCCATATGGCGCCTGGCTCAGATGGTAGAAATGCATTCCCTGCAACCAGGAGAGCTGTCGCGCCCCGGCAAAGCGATTCCACAGCAGCTGGGCCTGTTTCTGGGCAAATGGCCCGGACTGGTACACGACCGTGTAATCGTGCCGGCGTCGGGTGTCGATGCAACCGCTGATGCCGCCGTCGAATAGGTGCACGAGAATTCGATCCGCGCGGGCCAGCCCGGCCTCTACTGCTGCCTCCTGCTCCACCACATCGGCAAGATGATCCACCACGAATGATTGAGAAGGGAATTCTCCAATCTCGGTCTCATCCTCCGGATACAAGAGTACGGCCGAGAATGCCTCTTTTCCCGCGATCTGCGGACGCGCTCCGGTGAAGAGATCCGACCACGTGACCGGTGGAGAAGCCGTTACGTGAGCCGGCTGCTCCGTGAGCGGTCCCCACCGCGGATCGACCGCCAGCCTCGTCTCGCAACCTCGATCGGACAGAATCATTTCGTCCCGCACAGTCCTCACCGTCCGATCAAAAGGGGCAGGCCGCCCCGCCGACGGAGCGACATACGAGAGACCGGCCTCATCATCGGTCAGCGTCAATCGTTCAACGCTGTGCTGCTTCACCGTGACACAGTATCGTCCCCATTGCCCGATGTAGCGGCGGGGATAGTCCTCGGCCGGCAGCCAGGTGATTTCGTGAGACCGCGGGGGCTCCATGAATAACGAAAACAGCGGTTCTCCATGGGGCGCCTGGGGAGTGAAAAAGGCGCTGAACAGTTTAAAAGCCGCCTCCGAAGGGTACGTGGGGATTCCACGGTATCGGAGCGGGCGCGGAGCAGAGCGATCCGCATTCTGATCATCATACAGTCCGCGGATTAGTTCGAAGACGGCCGGCCCGGTGCCGGGAAGCAGTGATCTGAACAATTCCACCACAGGCAGGAAATCGATATCCTCCCAGTGCATGGCTCCCATGCACGACATAAACCGCGGCCGGTCAAACGTGCCGTCTTCCAAGACATACAACGCATCTTTTCTGTGTCGGATCGTTGCCATCCCACCGCGTTCGATGAGGAGGTCCGAATCCCCATAGAAGAATCGCACTTCCTCAAGAGGGACCTGCATAGCGCGCGCCGCCATGAGACGAAGATCATCGGCCCGAAGACTTTGCCAACCAGGTTTTCTGGAAAGATCCAATGTCGTGGCATTGACCAGTCCGCTCGGCCTGATGCCGACCCATGCTCCCCAATCGAGACGAACCCTGGCCCGGATCAGGATATCCCGCCCCTGTTGATCCTTGCCCCATTCACATTCGTGGAGAGGATGGCCGTCCGGATCCGTCAGCAACAGCCGGCGGCCATGACGGCCATAGAACACGTAATGGCCGCTGCTCAGTTGCGCGACGCGCCCACCCTGTTCGTCAAAATGCACGGCGTAAAGGCTGTTCGAGGGGAATTGAAGCGTTGCAGGGCGGGAGAGAATGGCGTGAATCGACAGAGTAGCCGGCATTACTCGCGGATTTGGCCGCTTCCCAGGACGACGAATTTCGAGCAGGTCAGCTCTTCCAATCCCATCGGCCCTCGGGCATGCAGGCGGGACGTGCTGATGCCGATTTCCGCGCCGAGTCCGAACTGGTAGCCGTCATTGAGCCGAGTGGAGGCGTTCACCATCACCGTTCCCGCATCCACTTCACGGAGAAAGCGCATGGACCGGGCGTAGTCGTTCGTGACGATGGATTCCGTATGGCGCGACCCATGCCGGGCAATATGCTCCAACGCCTCGTCCATGTTCTTCACCACTTTCACGGCGAGGATCAAATCCAGAAATTCATGGCCATAATCGGCCTCGGTCGCCGGCTTGGCTTGAGAACTGAGCTGGCACGTTCTCGAACATCCGCGCACTTCCACTCCGGCGCTGGTCAGTTTCTCAATGAGAGCCGGCAGCCAGGTGCGTGCCATGTTTTGATGAACCAATAGTGTTTCCATCGCGTTGCAGGTCGAGGGCCGCTGAACTTTGGCATTCAGGCAAAGCTGCTCCGCCATGGCCGGCTCAGCATCCGCGTCGACATACATATGACAGACGCCTTCATCATGCTTGATGACCGGAATGGTCGCATGATCGGCAATGGTCTTCATAAGCGATGGCCCACCACGAGGAATAATCACATCCACGTATCGGTCTTGTTTCAGCAGAATCTGAACCACGTCCCGCTCCGGTCGATCGACGAAATTGATGGCGTTCTTAGGAACACCCGCCTTTTCAGCCGCCTCTTTTAGGATCTCCGCGATGACCCGATTGGAGCGCAGCGCTTCAGAGCCGCCGCGCAATACGGAGACATTTCCTGATTTGAGGCACAGCCCTACGGAATCCGCCGTGACGTTGGGCCGGGATTCATAAATGATGCCGATCACCCCGATGGGAGCCTTCATGCGACCGACCTGCATCCCATTGGGCCTGGTCCACATTTTGGGGCCAACGCCGAGCGGATCCGGAAGTTTGGCAATGTCCAAGAGACCCTCGGCCATCGCGGCCACGCGATCCGGCGTCAACTTGAGCCGATCGGCCACGGCCGACCGGTCCGACGGCGACTCAAACGCCTCAACATCCTCTTCGTTCGCCGCAAGGATCTCTTCCGTTCGGCTTTCGAGCCCTTCGGCCATTGCCGACAAGGCTTGATTCTTCACATGAGACGGGAGGACGGCGACCCGTCGCGAGGCGGCCTTTGCTCCGGAGACGAGCGCGACAATATAGTCCTCGGGAGAGAGATTGCCTTCTTCGCGGCCCGATTCGACCGCTTCTGTCGTGCTGTCGTCCATCATGAACCAGGAAAAGCAAAGCCCCCTGCACCATGATAAGGATGGTGCGACGGACCTCTAGTCCGTCAAAACGCGCGAGCGATCCGTCAGGCGAAGAATACTGTGCCCTTTAGACGCGGGTCAAGGGTCGGGCGACGGGGAAGTCATCGGCGGAACATCGACGGGGGTCTGCGGCAACACCGGCGGGACCTGATCCGAAAACGGCATGTGGGAAAGCGGCGGCTGCATGGAAGGCATTGGAGGTGAAGCTCCTCCCATCGGGGATGCCAGCAATGAGAGAGACGAGGGATTGGGGTGCTGAAACATCCAGTCATGATAGGTTTTGCGGCCCTCAAAATGACGCACAGCGAGGGGAAATTCACGCTCCTTAATCGGCTTTGCCTTACTCTTGCTCCGCACCCCCATGATCCCTCCCATAGGGGCGCGTAGATATTCCCAATCTCCCCCGGACATGGGGTCACTGTAGACTTTCCTCAAGTACGGCCTGGGCAGTCTCGTCAGCTCAGCCAGAGATTGCGGATAGACCTCCATCGGCACCAGCCGTCCCGCCTTCATTCTGGCGGAATACAAGGCCAATGCGGTTTGGATCTCCACGCCTTTGGCGAGCAGATCCGCTTCTTTTTCCCGCTGCACGATCATATTCCAATGTTTTCCCACCGCCGACAGGGTGATGCCGGTCAACACGATGGAGAACATGACCATCAGATAGGTCACGCCACGTGAATCAAGGGTTGGCTTCCTGAACATCTGTCCCATTTTCTGCGGTTCCGGTGAGCGGCTCCTGCGCAGGCGGGATTACCTGAACCATGCGGGAGCCGAGATGTTGAAGGGTTACACCCTCAGCATCAATGGCTCGCACCATGACCTGCTTCTCGATCGTATCGCCCGCATGCACCATGTGCAGCTCATCTTCTCGAAGCAGCACCGCCACATCCCTATTCTTGCCGCCCTTTCGCTCTCCGAAACGGAGAAAGCCTAGGTACCGGAACTGATTCAATGCGGCAGCCGCCTCGAGCTTGCGTTCTTCGGCCGGCGTCGGCAGTCGCTGGTCCGACGGCCCCTCCAGAGCGCCTTGGTCGCTTGAGGACTCCTTGCCGATCAATGAAGAAAAGATATTGCGCGGGGCGGTAAAACTGGTCTCATGCTGCCCGCTCGAGGCGGCAAGCACATCGAGATTGACACGCAACTCCGCGGCGGTCGCCGGCGAGCGGCTCCCCGAGATGACACCAGTCTTATTCTTTAACGGCACGCGAACCGGCTCCTCGGACTGTAAGAATTGCCATCCCAGCAGGACAGCCCACACAGCGGCGAGACCGATGAGGAGCAACACTTGCTTACGATTGGTTTCGTGCATCGGATTCCAGACTTCTGACCCGAGCCGGTTCCCCGCGCAGATAAGTCGCGATTCGGATGTTGAACGTGAGCGTGGGATCTTGAAGATTGCCGGATCGAATCAAATTGAGGTCCTCGATAAACAGGAGTTCTTGCGCCGTTTCCAGGTTGTATAGAAATTTCCGCAGGTCCTCGTAGCGGCCCGTCACGGTTCCCTGCAGGATTGCTTTGGTGGCATCAGGGATGACGGTTCGCTCCGTCTTATACGAGAGCGCCGGGAGTGTAATATGGTCGCGCTTGGCCTCCTCGGTCACGCCGAGCGCGAGCGGCGCAAAATCTCTGACCAGGGGAAATACGGCCCACACTTGCCGCAAATCCTCCTTGGTTTTCATCGCTTCCTTGTGGCGCGCGAGTTGCAACCGTGCTGAGCCCCACGCCGCCTGTAACTGCTGCTGCTCTCGATCGGCCGGTTCCAGCACGGCGGCATGCAGGAGATATGCGGCCACCAACAGGAGCCCTGCAAGCCCCGCATAGGGAAACAGCGGGGCGTAGGGTTTGCGTAGATACCGGTGGAATCGACTGATATCGATCATGACGTATGGCTCTTGTACCGAAGCGAGAGATCGAATTCGACCAAGCCGTTGCCCGCGTCGCGATGCTGCCCCAGGACCGGATCTTTGAATCGAGCATGATCTTGAAACATGACCGTGAGCGCCGTGACGTCCTCAAGATTCAACGCCGAGCCGGTCAGGTGGACCACCGAGTTGGATGGATCGAGACGGATGCTGTTGACGGCAATACGAGGGGGAATTGACTGTTCCAACTCGCCCAGAAAGCGAGTCCACGAAAACCCGCGCTTCGCGATCAGTTGATTGGCAAAGGCGACCTCCTTGGGAAGCAGTTGAATCGCCGCGTCGGACAGATCCATCCCGTCGCGACGGACCTTCGCCAACAATTCGCGATCCTCCTCTTGCACCCGCGCCAATGCGCCGGCCATAACCGCGCTCTCTTCTCGAATGTTCCATGCTTGGCGTAAGTCCCATACCATGAGCAAGCAGAGCAGTGCGGAGAGCAGCATCAGCAGGGCGCGGGCCGGTCCTATGTACCACCGGTAGCGTCCGCTCAAATTCAGGATGAACAGACGATCTCCATGAGCCGACTGTCCAAGACGGGACAATGCCTGCTGAAGAGACGTCATGGTCGACTGCTTCGCCATGGGATTACACTAGTCCCGCCATTGCCGGCAGGGCGGACACCGATTGTATGCCCGCAGGCTTTTCCGTTCCCCGGCAGAGTTCATCCCAGCCCAGTTCCTGAACCGTGACGCGGAGTTCTTTGGCCAGCTTGTCAACCAGCCCATGGTGCTCGGCCTCTAGTCCTGTGATCACGATATTCGCGACCGCCAGCGCAGGATGATGCTCTTGACCGGCATAGACCGACGCCGCGCATTCGCCGATGATCCTGTCGATCCATGTGTTCTGGTCAGTCGCACCCGTGGAACGATTTCCGCCCACACCCTGCAATTTCGTGCGCAGGAAAATCAGATGGCCCTTATGAAACACCAGCGCCGTGAATCCCCCATCCGACACATTGACCCACAGAAAATCGGCAACCAGTCGATGGAGCCCGCCCAGGGCATGCACCCAACGATTGAATAGAGCGAGACTTGAGACTTCCACCGGCTGCGGAAGCAATCCGACCGCTTCGCACACCGATTCGTACTGTTCCAGCACCGCCTCCTGCGCGACCACCGCCAGCACGGTATTCTTCGCGCCGGTCAGCCGTTCGGACGCCGGCAGATGCTGAAAGAAGACTCTTGCACCGGCCATCGACAAGAGCTGATCTTGTCCCAATCGCCAACGAACCAGCGCCTCACGCTCCTCGTGCCGGGCCGGTAGATCCTGAAGATGTACTAACGCGAGCCGCACGGCCACATCCGGTACGATGAGCGTCACCGGGCGCGGCAACCCCGCCAGGAAACCTCGCACACCCGAACTCGGTTGACTCACCGGCGTGGCCAACTCCCGGATGGCCTCCCGAAGATGCTGCGGACTCACAATGTTCGGCTCGAGAGGAGACAATCTGATCGCCCCGTCCGGCAACGATGCGACCGCGCTTCGGTAGCGGGCACGGCCCCTCCAGTCCCGATGCACTTCGGCCCACGCCACATCGCGCGAACCGATCTTCACACAGCTATGCGGCCGTGGATGCGCCCATTCCCACATGTTCAACCCACATTTTCCATGAATGCGTCCGTTGTCGTCGTAGGTGCCCTACCGCTCCTCGCTGAATGTCACACGGTTGATTTCGCGCAGCGTGGTCTCGCCGTTCAACACTTTCTTAAGCGCGGACTGCCGCAACGTAATCATGCCGTCGGTAATGGCGCGATAGCGAATCTCCGACAAGGCCCGATCCGCCAAAATCATTTCTTTGATTTCGTCCGTCAAGTCCAGAAACTCGGTAATGCTCTGGCGGCCCCGATATCCCGTCTCATGACATTCCTGGCAACCTCGACCCTCATGAAACGCCGCGTTCTTGTATTGTTCGTAGTCCAACCCCGATTCCTCGGCCAGGGCCTTGTCCAATTTGACCTGATGCCGGCAGTTCGGACAGATCATGCGGACCAGGCGTTGCGCCAACACACAGGTCAACGCGGCCAGAAAGTTGTAGGAGTCGATGCCCATCGAAGCAAACCGTCCGATGACGTCGAAGACATTGTTCGCGTGGACGGTCGTAAGCACGAGGTGGCCGGTCAAGGCGGACTGAATGGCGATCTGTGCCGTCTCGGCATCACGGATTTCCCCGACCATGATTTTGTCGGGATCGTGCCTCAGAATGGACCGCAGACCCCTCGCGAACGTCAGGCCCTTTTTCTCATTCACCGGTATTTGCACCACGCCGGGCAATTGGTACTCGACGGGGTCCTCAATCGTGATGAGCTTGTCCTCCTTGGTATTCATTTCGCTGATGGCCGCATACAGGGTCGTGGTTTTTCCGCTTCCCGTCGGACCCGTCACGAGCACCATTCCATAGGGGCGGGTGATGGCCCGGCGAAACCGCTTGAGATCCTCGGCATTGAACCCTAAGCGGTCCAATCGTAACGTCGAGACCCCGGTCGTGATCGCCTCACGGTCCAAAATACGAATGACGACGGATTCGCCGAAGACACTGGGAAGAATAGACACACGAAAATCGACGGTCTTCCGGTCCAGCCGCATGCGGAAACTCCCATCCTGCGGCACCCGGCGCTCGGCAATGTCCAGTTCGGACATGACCTTGAGCCTCGACACCAACGGCGGATGCAATTTGACGTCCAACGGGTCCATGGCCGACACGAGGATGCCGTCCACGCGAAACTTGACGGTGGTCGCGCGATCCGTCGCCTCGATATGGATATCGCTGGCACGGCGTTGCATGGCGCTGAGAAGGATCGAATCCAGTAATTTGACGGCCGGACTTTGATCTTCGCCGTTCCGGTCGACCGTGAGGATTTCCTCGCCCCGTTCATCCTCCTTCACCAGCACCGAACGGAACTCGGCTTCCAATTCGCGCAGCGCCTGGCTGGAGCCTTCACTGCGCTCGATAGCGGCCAGGATGGCGGAGCGCGGACTGACGACATAGATCATGGGTCGGTTCAGGAGCAACTCCAGTTCGTCCAGGCCAAGTAGATTGCCGGGATCGGGAATGGCGACGGTCAGCACTCCGTCACATTCCTTCAGCGGCACGAACGGATGCCGGCGCATGAGCTTGACGGAGATCGAGATGTAGAATTCCTGATCGACACGAAATCCGGTCAGCGGATCGTAGTGGAGTCCGTATTGCGCGGCCAACGCCTGGGCCAACTGCTGGTCGGAAATTGTCCCTTCCTCCAACAGCGTCTGACCGAGCGCGGCTGTGCTCCCTCCCAAACGGCCCAATACTTGGTCCAGAACGCGTTTGGGCAGAACCCCCTGTCGCACCAGAATTTCCGGCAATGACGGACGGGTGATGGAGCGTTGCATGGTCAACAAGTCACGGCGCAGTTATTGAACGGTTTCGGCCATTTGAAAAATCGGCAAATACATGATGATCACGATGCCGCCGACCACTATGCCCATGATGAGCAACAGCACCGGCTCGATCCAGGTGGTCAACTGAGTCAATCGGACATCCAGATCCCCGTCGTAGAACTCGGCGACGTCGCGAAGCATCGGCTCCAGCGAACCGGTCTCCTCCCCCACGGAGAGCATCTCGATCGCCAGCTTAGGAAGTATCTTGGGACGCTCGAGCGCGGACGCCAACGTGCTGCCCTCCCGAATTTCACCGGCGGCATCCGCAAGTCCTCCGGCAATAAAGCGGTTGGAAATCGCGCCGCGCGAAATATCGAGCGCATCGACGAGCGGGGTTCCTCCGGAGAGCACGGTGGCCAAGGTCCGCGTCAACTGAATCGTGTAGTGTTTGATTAGAATAGATCCGATTACCGGCAGCCGAAGCAGATATCGATCCACCGTCAATCTTCCGGCCGGTGTCCGATACCAAGCCTGACCGAAGATCAAGGTCGCCGCCGGGACCGCGAGCAGAGGAACAAGATGCGCGCTGCCGATTTGGATGAGGTTGATCAGGGCCTGCGTAGCGGCCGGCAATGACTTCGCTGACTCCCCATAAACCGACACAAAGGTGGGGATGACGTAACTGAGCAAGAATCCCACGACCGCCACGCCCACGATGATCAGAAAGGCGGGGTAGGCCAGCGCCTTGGTCACCTTCTGGCGAAGCCCGATCATGAGTTTCAGATAACTAATATAGCGTTGCAGCACTTCCGGAAGATTGCCGGACTGTTCGCCGGCTCGAATGGTGGCCAAATAGAGATCGGAAAAGTATTGCGGATGCCTGGACAAGGCCTCTGAAGCAGAAGCCCCGCCCCGGATGTCCTGCCGGATGCTTTGTAACGCCTCGCGAAATGCGGTCCGCTGGGCCCGTTCGATCAGCAGATCCCACACGCGCAGGACCGGCAGCCCGGCTTTGACGAGTGCAAGCAGTTCTTGATTGAAGACCAACAGCTCTTGAAGTGGAAGCTTATTCCACCGCGCAAATGACAGCGTCGGCGCCATCGAGCGGGCGCCGCGGCGGGAAATCCGAAAGACGAGGAGGCCCTCCGCTTCAAGCTTCGACCGAACCGCCTGTTCATCGTCGCTTTCGATCTGTCCTTCAAACGTGCTGCCGTCGGCGCGAGCGGCTCTGTACGCATAATGTGGCATAGCGAATGGACGTGATGATTCAGCCGGTAGTTCGGTTCAAGCGGCTTATCGCATGATTCGCCGAGAATCCGCCGCATGCCTTCCGGTCCCCTGTACGGAGGCGGGCAATCGTAGCCTCGTCCCCCTGACTATACGATTGTCTTGAAGCCCGTTGAGCTGCTTCAATTCTTCTAGGTCGACATGGTGTCTTTTCGCCAGGCGCCAGAGAGTTTCTCCTTCCCGTACCACAATCACACGCGGGCGTTTGCTTTTCGACGGAACGTCAGTGATTGCAGGCAGGTCGGTTTCCGGTGGAAACATCTCGCCTGTCATGACGTGAGCAGCGACGACGGCAGAGCCGCCCGGAGCGGCATGGATCGGCCGTGGCTTCTCATCCGTAAGAGACGGCGCATATCCGGACGGAATAATCTCCGCCGTCTGACCCTGCCTTCGCGCCTGTGCCAAGAGCTTTTCCAGCCGCCGCAAGCGGCTCTGTAATTGGCGGTCAGACGTCTCACTGCGCTCGCGATCCACACGTGCCGCGTCCAACTCTTCTCGCTGTAGCTCAATAATCTGGCGGGCATCGGCCAGCCGTCGCTCCGCCTCCCGTAACAGCCCCTCAAGCTGAGCCCGCGCGACATGGACGTCCGCCAGTTCCTTACGCCGGTCGGCCAACTCGATGCGAAGATCGGCCGCGAGACGCTGATTGTCCCGGACCGCCGTTCTCAGGGAATCCATCGTGACCTGGGGCCCCGCGGCCTCGTGTCCGACGGCCGGGCCCAAACGAGCACACGCGGATACAGAGAGTGCGGTCAGAAGACCGGCTAAGATCATCGGCCGAAGTCGAGTTTTGCGATTCATAGCGCGAAACGAGAATCCCTTACCATTGGTTATACGGAATTCCATTTGTCCCGACCAACTCGGAACCGGAAAAGACATCGACCACACCTTCCCCGGACGTGTCCTTGATCTCCTGCCATGTGGTCGGAGAACCGGTCAGCGGGTCGGGTGGAAGCCCGCGCAGGTATCCGCCCGATACCAGGGCGGTCAGGGCTTCAGGGT
Source organism: Nitrospiraceae bacterium (assembly GCA_035250505.1). Classification (GTDB taxonomy): domain Bacteria; phylum Nitrospirota; class Nitrospiria; order Nitrospirales; family Nitrospiraceae; genus DASSBQ01. The sequence goes on from DATFFC010000052.1 coordinate 25,136, forward strand.
ATTTCCCCTTGTCTGCGCGATGTTGATCAATCACATCGCGCAGCGAAAACAAATCCTGTCGCAAGGCTCCTTCTTTCGCTTTGACCACCGCGTTCTGATAGGACGGCACCGCCAAGGTGGCCAGGATGCCCACGATCGTCACGACAATCATGAGTTCGATGATCGTGAACCCATCCTCCGAACGTCTCTCCGCCTTACCAGTCGCGGTACTTGGTGCCATTGAGGGCCAATTCCTCGCTACGGGTCGTCACGTCATAGATGTCCTCGCCGCACCAGTCCTTCGCGCCGGCCGGATCTCTGTAGCACCTAGGGAGCCAATCAGGGCGTCCGCTCATCGGATCGGGCGGGATGGATCTCAGGTAGCGCTTCACCGTGGTACCGCGGACAGTCGCTTGTTCACCGGTGAGTTTCACGCCGAGCAGGACTTCCAGAGATTTCGGATACCCGTACGCCCCCGTGACGTCTTTGCACGTCAACCGGTTCTTCACGCAAGCCGGCCCGGTCAGCACATCCCCATCTCGATACCAATCCAATCGAAACGCATCGATCGCGGCTCGGATGGTACGAAGGTTCTGCCGTAGTTCGAGCTCCTTGGTCCGGGTGGCCGAAACGCGGCTGAACGGCACAACGACCGATGCCATAATGGTAATGATCGTCAGCGTGACGAGGAGCTCCAATAACGTGACGCCCGACTGATTCACCGCACCCTCACGACACCCTTCCCACTCGCGAGATCGACCGCCTCGCGTTCGCCTGATTCCCCAGGCAGCGTCACGCGCACCGGAGACACCCCCGGCGCTTTGGCCACAAAGGTGAGACTGATCAATTGGCCCTCGTTCTTCAGCAGACTTCCAGAACGGCGGAAGCGGAGCTCCATCTGCCCATCGGAAGAACGGGATTTGACGGAGACGGTCGCCTTGCCGCGTCCTCCACCCATCAGTTCCCCGCCAGCAGCCCCGCGGAACTCCATGACGTGCGGATCAAACGCGAGCTTCACCGTTTCACCGGTAATTCCCCGCGCCTTCTCCGCAAAGACATCGAGACGGAATTCCTTTCCCACCGCTACGGCAGCATCGGCCGGTTGTACCGACAACTGAGGCAGGAGCTTAAGCGATTCTTCCGCCAGACGCATGTCGGTAATACCTGTCCCATGTGACACGGCCCCGCTCGGACGCCCGTTGCTGACCGGCAGCGCCGGGACGGAGATCTTCTGACCCGGAGTGAGAAACAGCGGCGAGGTGGCATAGACGGATTCCGTGCCGGACCAAAAGGCCTGCGTCTGAAATCCGGGCGGGCGCATCGGCTGAACGATATGGGGGGTCAGCGTAAGAATAACCTCGGTCGTCACGCGTTGGGTCTTGAATGAACTGATCAAATTTCCCAAGAAGGGAATATCGCCGATCCACGGGATGGTCACCTTGGTGCGCCGATCCTCTTCCTGCAATAGCCCGCCCAGGATGATGGTCTCCCCGTTCCTCACGTTCAGCATGGTTTCCGCGGAGCGGTTCCCGAACTTGAACTGCGTGATGGGGGGATTGGCCTGCAGGGTGACTTGGTCTCCGAGACGAACCACTTCAACTTTCATCTTGAGCGACAGCTCATCGCCGAGGTGGATCGCCGGTTCGACCGTCAATTTGACGCCGGTGTCGCGAAATTCGATCGAGGTTACCGTCGAGGTCGTCGGGACGGCGCCGGTCGCCGCCTGGCCGGGCAGCACGTTGGTCGTCGACAGTAGAATGGGCTGCTTGTCGCCGATATTGATCTCCGCCTTCTTGTTGTTGACGACCCGCACCTTGGGGGCCGCCAGGGTCTTGGCATCGGTGACCTGCTTGAAGAAATCCAGTTGCACGTTCGTTGGCAGTTTGAACAGATAACTGTCCGGCCCCAGATTAGTCAGTTGACGATAGGTGAACTGGGCGGCGACATCTCCGGCGATCGCATTGGGAAAGCCCGGCGGAAACACCGCTCCCGCAATCTGTTTCGGATAGGTCAAGCCGTAGGTTTGGTCGACCGTCCGGTCTACTTCCAAAATCTCCACATCGAACAGAACCTCAGAATCCGCCCGGTCGTTGGCCAGAATGATCTTCTCAGCCAACTCGACTTTTTCCGGTTGATCCCGGATGACGATCGTGTTCAAAGGTTCGTTCGCATGGATATGCTTAGCATCGAGCATGGTTTTCAACAGAGCCAGCATGTCTTTGGCCTTGGCATTCGACAGGTAGAAGGTCCGGATCATCAGATCCTGATACTGTTCCTGCTTCTGTTTGGTATTCGGACTGATGATGATCAAATCCGACGATGCCCGCTGGGCAAAAAGGCTGTTGCTGTTCAAGATGAGATTGAGCGCTTCATCGAACGGCTTGTCCTGTAGAGAAACGCTGAACGGATCGTTGCGGACATCCTTATCGAACACAAAATTAATCTTGGCCGCCTTCCCCAACGCCTCCAGTACCTCCTTCAACCCGGCATTGCGAAATTGGAGGGTGACCGGTTGCTTGCGCCGCTCATCCCGATTCAGAGCCTGCTGCTCTTCCGTAATCCGTGAGACCGCCTCAAGGGCTTCCTTCAAGGAAGGATCGAGCTCGGCGGCCCGCGTAAAACCCTCCAAGGCTTCGCTCGCTCTCCCGAGTTGAGCCAGACGTTCCGCTTCCCGATACTGATCTCGGGCTTCCTTTAAACGAAGCGCTTCGGTCAAGCCGTCCTGATGATCCGAGGCGTCCGGCTCGATCGTGAGGGCGCGCTTGAATTCCTCGATCGCCATGTCAAGTTGCCGTAGCTTCAGTAGTTCACGGCCCCGCTCCTCATGCATCGCCGCCGACCGTTCCCGCGCCACCGCGTACTTGTTCTGGAGTGCGAAGTCGAACGGATCATCCTTCAGTGCTTGTCGATAGGCGAGACTGGCTTCTTCCCAATTGCCCGCCGCAAGGTGCTGATCACCTCGTTTGGCATCCGGCGAATTGACCATTGCGCAGCCAGCGGCGAGAAAGATACCGCCGAGACACAGGAAGCAGAGTCGAATCAGCACATTCAGCTTCATAATGGGGGATCAGGAACTCCGGCACGCGTGGATGCAAAAGCCATGCAAAGGTATTCGTGATGCTCTTGGTATATCAAAGGCCCTAGGAAGCGACAAATTTTTTCTCATTTGTCGCGGAGTTTCAGCACCGGCACTTGCCTCAGCACTTTCCTGATAGGTGGGCCGAGCTTGCTGCACCGGTCGGGATTCTGACAAGGCTTTACTCCAGATGCGCCATGCCCATGTCGCATGAGCCCTGAGGTCGCGGCCGGACCCATGCCGGACTACCTGAGATCGACCTTGGGTATTAGCCGTACCGAAAGCACGGACCAAGCCCTGAACAGGTCACGTACCTACTCGACGGCCTTGCGGCTCGTTTTAAGAAAACAATGTGGAGTGCGGAGGGGATAACCCGTACGGAGAGAAAAGCAAGAGTCAAGATGGGAAAAGCCGGCGGAAATTGTGGCAGGGGCCGAAGGCCAGATAATGTGGGAGGCTCTCCGAGAGCTGTGTCGAGCTACACCGGGCAGATTCAAGCCGGTCAGTTCATTCTGCCGAACCAATGACGACCTTCGATACTGCATACCACAGGTCGGCACGTTTGCCTTCAATGGCCAACGAGACATGGGCCGATCCACTATCACGATCCAAGATTCCCACGTCTAACGAATACACGCCCGGCGGGATATCCGCTGGAATCAACATGACATCTCTCACTTCATGAGAGGCGCCGGGAATCCATCCGCGCGGATCTGCCTGACTGGTCCATTGTCCGATGATCTGATCCGAAGCGGATCGCAGACGGTAGGCCAGCGGCCACCGGTGATACATCGGCGCAACGCCGACATTCTCCCATTGCGAGACAACAATGAGCCGGCCGCCTGGGTGAGCCTTCGTCGGGTGTTGTAGTTCCCGCATGACCAACCGATACCCGAGTCTCTTGAGAAATCGCTCTACCTGCGGTCTCCATTCCTCCGGGATCGGCTTGGATTTCGCATTGATCACAGAAGCGTGCCATTCCAGAGTTTTTCCAAGAATCTTATCAATGTCGTAGCCCCGCTCGTACCAGTCCTGCATGAAATAGCAGACTTCCATATGGACCGGGGCCCTTTTCCAGGCGGCACCGATTATCTGATCGTTGGCTGCAGGACCATACAAATGATCCATATGATTCCAGTCCTGGAAAAACATGCCGTAATCGCCTAAGCAATCGCCCCGCCAACCCGCTCCCCGCTCAGCCGCATACTTGGGTTGCCCCCCGATCAGCATGATGAGCGGCGTATTGGGGAAATACTTGAAATACATGTCGGTGATGCGCCGCTGGTTTTCTTCTGTCGGATAGTACCTCGCGCAGAGTTCTTTGACGTTTTCGCAGCAGGCAGTGTTCCACTCACCCCAACAGCCGACGCTTCCGATATCCACATGATCGATGTCGGGCGAGCCGGAGTACCGATCGCCAAGCGCTCGAATGAGTTTTTCGTGATACTGAAGAAAGATTGGATTGTTATAGTCGGGAAACAGACCGCTGCCGGCTGGAGCGGTCGCCACTCCTTTGTCCAAAAGCCATGTCGGGCTTCCGGACCGGTACTCCGCCATGATCCTAAACCCGAGTGTTTCTCCCTTGGCTTTGGTCTGGCGGATCACATCATCAATGAACTCGAAGTTGTACCTGCCCTCAAACGGCTCGAGATCGGCCCAAGGCCAACGAAAGTAGGCGACGGTCTGTCTCGGATGCTCGTCAGCCGAAGGTGGATTGCCGAATCCAAAATGAAAGTCGGCAAAGCCGATCCCGGGGTTGTAGAGAACGTCATCTATTTGACGGGGGGTCACAGTCGTGAAAGACTGGTCGTTTGCTTCACCTTGTTGTGAGGTCCCCATCATCTCCGTTTCTGCGAAGGAAGGGTAGGACGACAGCCAGTAGGCGGGTGATAAAATCAACAGTACAATCACAACGGAGAAGATACGCAGCTTTTCCATTTCAGGGGCGACCAGAAACCCGGATGGCGTAGTAAGAATCGCCGCACATACGCGGTGACAGAGCGACCAGCGGGCAATAACGGCTAGACCGTGCGTACCGGCGGACTACAATCTCCAATACTGAATGGTCCCGGGAAGCTTCTCCGGATCAAGAACTCCTTTCACGTCGACCACCACGCTGTTCCGTTGGCGTCGCAACGGCTTCAAGAGTTCTTGTATGTCTGTCTGCAAGTATTGACGATGCGGCACCGCGAACACAATTCCATCAACCTGTTTGATCCGCTCCCAGGGAAGTAATCGCAACCCATACTCGGCGACCGCTTCCTCGGGTTCAGCGAGCGGATCATGCACCAAGACCTCCAGCCCGTACTCTTTCAATTCGTTCACAATATCCGGTACTCTGCTATTGCGTAAGTCCGGCACATTCTCCTTGAACGTAAGTCCGAGCACGGCTACTTTGAGATCGCTGATGGGACGCTCCAATTTGCTCAACAATTTCATGGTATGTTCTGCGACAAACTTTCCCATGCTGTTGTTGATGCGGCGCCCGGCCAGAATCACTTCGGGATGGTATCCGACGGATTCGGCCTTGGTCGTCAGATAATAGGGGTCGACCCCGATACAATGCCCGCCGACCAAGCCGGGGCTGAATTTCAGAAAATTCCACTTCGTACCTGCCGCCTCCAAGACCGATTTTGTATCGACGCCTAACCGATGAAAGATCAGGGACAATTCGTTCATGAGGGCGATGTTGAGGTCACGCTGAGTATTCTCAATTACCTTGGCCGCCTCAGCGACTTTGATGCTGGATGCGCGGTGAATCCCCGCCCGCACGACCATGGCGTAGGTCCGCGCGACGATTTCCAACGACTCTTCATCCTGCGCCGATACGACTTTGATGATTTTCTCCAGTGTATGCTCTTTATCGCCCGGGTTGATCCGCTCCGGCGAGTAGGCGATCTTGAAGTCCAATCCGCACTTGAGTCCCGACGCCTTTTCAAGAATCGGGAGACAAACTTCCTCGGTAGCGCCCGGATACACGGTCGACTCATACACGATGATGGTGCCGGAAGACAGATTGGAGCCTATCAGCTCGGATGCCCTTCGTAAGGCAGTCAGATCGGGCTGCAGGGCTTCATTGATCGGAGTCGGCACGGCCACGATGATGAAATCCGCCGCTTTCAGATCCGTCGGTTCGGAGGTGTACAGAACTTGACTCTTCTTCAAGTCCTGTCGGGAGACCTCTCCAGTTCGATCAACCCCTTTCCTAAGTTCATCGATCTTGGCATTATTGATGTCGAAGCCGATGACCGGCATTCGTTTGCCGAATGCGACGGCGATCGGCAAGCCCACATACCCTAGGCCGACGACTGCAATCCTGCGATCAGATTTACTGCCCATTGCTCCTCCTGATCATATACGCTTGGTGGACATGAGAATGTCAGAAGCCGCCCATTGAGTCAATAAAAGGACATCGACCGCCCGCTTCTACCCGCAACCGGTTAGAATTGTCCTTCGGCGATCAGCCGGGCAATCTCCTTTCCCACGATGATTCCCGCATACGGCTCAGTATGCCCCAAGTCAAAGAAATGTGAGTCCGCATCATGATCGAATACGCGCGATAGATCGACAAACCCTTCCACCTTCGCCAACTGCTCGGATGCTTTTTCATAGAGCTCTCGGGTGAACGCAATATATTCGGGGTCCAGAGATTTCAGCACGCCTTGCTCGAATTCCGTCGGGTTCGATCTGGTTGCTACGAGCGGCTGCAGTAAGAAGAGACACCGTATGCCGAGATTCTTGCAGATGGCCGCGGTCATACGGACATTCAATACATACGTGGAAACCGTCCTTTCCATGTTCCTCTTATGGGGAAATTCCTGATTGCCATACAGGGTATTGGAGATACGCTGGTCGATGTAATCGCGCCAGAACACTGAATAGCGAGACAAGAGTTCCGAGACGGCATATGTGATCAATCGTGGATACCGGCGCTCGACCAGATCCCGCATCTTCATCGAAAGATCGGCTTGCATGGCGCCGGCGCCGAAATAGTAGCCGTACATCGCTTCATTGAAGCCATCATAGAAAATTGCCGTCGTGGGACGCTGGCTTGCGGGGACCCTTCTGAGAAGATCCTGAAACTTGATTGCTTCCAGGGAGCTTTGAAAGCCGCCGGCGCCGAAGTTGTAGACCGACACACCGGCGTTCGCTTTGTTGAGTTCGACGGCGATCTGATTTGCCAGCGTTAGTCGATCGTCCGCCTCGAGATTTTGCATCGTGGAGCCGCCGAACGCCCAAACCACCTGTTTGACCGATTCATGCGAGGCGCTGTCCGGAGTAAGGCGCGCTCCGAAATACTCGGTAAAGTTCACAGTCTGACTCGAAGCCGGGGCCGGCGAGTACACATAGTAATCGTGATAGGTGAAGCGCAGCGCATTCCAATCGCTGATCAATTGTCGCAACAGGGGATATCGGTCACTGATCTCAAGGTAGCGAGACTTGGCCGGAGGGGTATAGGTCAGTTTCGCGATAACACGCGCGCCGATCTCCGGTAACAAGAGAATGCCGATAATGTAGGCGCCGTACAGAAGCCACACAAAGCGCCGGATCAATTTTCGGTCCATTCTCGGCGCTTATCGATGTAGATCAAGACCTTGCCGCATCGTGATATGCGGGGAGATCAGGAGTGAGAAAATGCGTGTCATACCGATTGCCTCTTGTCGACAGCGGCGTAAAGAGCAGCTCGTTTGTCGCGGTCCCTCCGGGAAACGCTATTGCGGCCCGAGACGGCCCCCATTCCGTATCATGCGCCTCATAGGGAAGGCTGAGAAGCTTGATCCAATTACTCCCATCTCTCGATCCCCACAGGTCCGTAGTTGCATCCGGCCGATACTTACCCGTGTACGGACTTTGGGGCTCGTACGTTGTGCTCAATACCAGTGTCCCATCCCGTAGAATAGTGGAGAAATATGATGGCTTGCCGATTTCTATGATTTTGGAGAAGTCTCTATTCATAAAGCTCCACCGGAAGATACCGGCCGGCTCCCTATCATTGTCCGACCCCCAGTAGAGATGTTCTTTGGTTATCATCAGCGATACGACTCGCCAGTCCTGGCTTCCTCCGCCCAGTCGATGAATCGATTGAAAGCCATCATCCGTGTACAGGATCTTGGACTCGGCATCCGAATCGCCGGTCGTGATCCAGTATCGCGACCGGTATGAATCAAACTGAATACTATGGATGTGAAAAATCTCTCCGGCTGGGAAGGTGTGAACGATGTCCCATTCAGTGCCGTCCCGGGACCCTCGGAACACTCGCACTTGATGCGGCCTGGGCGTCGTGATGTATTCTCCAAAGTACACCGTGTCATCCGGCCCGACCGCTATACCTTCACCATGGCCAAAAGGCGCTCCTATATCGCTGCCGAAGCTGAAGACAGACTCAAATGTCACCCCGTTGTTTACTGATCGATAGATATGGTCATAAAATACTAGTATGGTGCCCGAAGACAGAACGATAACATTGGTGGGACCGGGGTTCTTTCGGAAGGTCCTCGCCAATTTTGATCTGGCGATATGATTTTTGATTTTCTCAAACCAATCCGCATTCGCCTTGGGCAGCACACCGAACTGACGGAAGAGTCGACCACCGTCTTCGCTCACGTAAAGAAAATGATCTTCGATTCCAAAGATTCGCCCGTCTGTAGATATAAATGCGGCATACATGTCTGGAACATAACCGCGATGACTCTGAGCTTCGGTACCATTGGCGTTGGAGAAAACAAGTACCTTGGTATCTGGGAGACTTTCATGGACCGCGAGCGAAATCAGGATCACACAACCGACCACACCACCTGCTTTCAAAGCCTTCATTACAGCCGTTCACGGATACCGTAGTTTGGAGAATCAGTAGACAATATCGAACTGTTAGCCGTACACCTCCTTAAGGAGGTCCTTAAGATCACGAGTTCGCCTGAAACAAGCGGCGTGCAAAGAAGAACCTCTCCGTCCACTGGATCATACATGTGGTCCCCAGCCAATCGATTTTCGACACAGCTTTACACGAAGGAATCTTACACTAACCCAGCGGTTCTGAAGCAATATTTCGCACGCCTTGAATACACTTCCGTGTTTGCAGTACATTCTTTTTCCCCAAAATTCACTGGCATCGAGTTTGCTTCACCGACGACTCAGATTGACTCGAATGTACGTTTAGTGGATTAGAATGCGGAGGGACGCAATGAAAATCTTTAGGATGAGGGTTCTCGGCATAGTCATCTTGATCGCTGCATCGCTCGTTTCAGCCAGTTTGGCCGAGGCCTCAGGCTCATGGCCGAACGAACCGGCGGGATCACATGTGTTAACGGAGTCAGAGTTTGCCTGCATTGCATGCAATGGCTGGGGACTCGTTGGTGATTCACGGACCCACATTTTCAGCGACCCGACCTCTCCTGGTGCAACGAGAAATGTGTTGCGAATGACGTTCCCCGCCGGAGTACCAGGGGGCACGGGTGTAGGCAATGTGTACTATCCTCTACCTGGCGGAGGGGTGCAAAATCTGTATGCCGGGTTTCGATGGAAGCCAAGCAGTACATGGAATGGAGGATCAACGGGCGGCCAGAAAATCAACTTTATGATAGGGCAGGACTTTAATTGGAGTCTCATACTACTCTTCTATCAAGGTCGCATTAATGTCTATTACGCGAATAATGCCGGTGTCAATAATTGCCACCTGCCCAACACATGGGGGGACTGCCCTGGAAGTCGTCAAATTTTTTCCAATGCCTACAGCCCAACGATCACGCTGGATCGGTGGTATCAGCTGGAGGTTTACATCAAGCTGAGCACGACGCCTACCTCTCGGGACGGGATCATCCGGTGGTGGATTGATGGACAATTGTCAGGCAATTATACGACCGTCAATTTTCCAACCAAACGCATCGTCCAATATGAGTTTAATGGCACGTGGGGTAATGCTCCAGAAACCAATCGGACCGAGTTTAACATTTCGTATGATCAGGCGCGCTTGAGCACCGGTGGAAGCGTACCGAATGGGGATAAAACACCTCCTGCGGCTCCTTCTAATGTCAATGTCACAGTTCGCTAGTTCGGGCACTCTCGTTTGACTTTTTCGTGGACGGGATACCGTCAATATCTCTCTCCTCAAGGAGTAGCACGTGACGTCTCCCTCGCGACTGTCTATGATTGCGATGAGCTTACAGCTTGACTTGATTGATTTGAGGGGAGCACTGCAATGAGATGCTGATGAAGCTCGTGATCATTTGGAGTGGCTCTATGCCGCTCATTTAGGAAGAGCTCTATCACTTTCCTGCTCTTCAGCATGGAACCAGCAGTCTCCGCATAGAAATATTCCACTTCCGGTGCGTTTATCTTCGGGGCTAGGTCCTTGCTCCACAACTCACCTCTCTCCCGGGCGCACTTCTGCAAAGTTTCCGATAGTTTTCTTGTCGTTACCAGCGGTGATATATTCTTGAGCGCCCATTCACGTGGAGAATACTTCTCCCAGCTTGTCCTAAATTCCTGTAAAACCTGAGCTAGCTCACTTTCATCAATAAGTCGGCCTGTCATCTCATTTATGTAGGATTTATTGACGCCAACGTTGTTCTTGAGGACTATGCCAGGCACGTTTGTGAACAGGGCCTCAAAAATACTCCTGTTGCTTCCCTCCTTAAGAGACAGCAGCACGTTCACCTTGGCCTTGCTCAATATCGTATTCAATTGCTGCTGCGGCAACCTCTCATAAATCGTTACATTGTTCCTTATGTTGTAGTAGTCGATTAGCTGGCCGATTTCTTGCTTCGCATCTCCATTTTGTCCGAACGCCAACGCAGCACTATAGGTTGGATCTCCTATTTCCCTCAGAGCCTTAAAGAACACATGGTGTCGCTTTATTGGATGATAGTTAGTTACATAGATAGAATCGTAGGTTTTCTTCTCAGATGGGACAGGATTGAAGATTCTAAAGTCCACCCAGTCACTCGCCCCGAACGAGACCGGGATAAGGTTTGAGCCCAACGATTCCAGGAATCGAAAGTCTTGTATCTCACTCGCCTCGACGACCACAGGACTCGGCTTATACTTCATCCAAAATAATATGTTAGCGTCGCAATAGCCTGCCCAACTAGGTTCCAGTACAACATAAAAGTATTTGAGCAATCGTTCACAATCGATATGCTGGTAAAAGAAAGGAAAGGTCTCCGTAAACGTAATGAGTAAGACTCCTTTTTCGATGCGCCCTTCCCGGATCTCCGGATTCTTTAGGACAATTGTGCGACGCGCGACACGATCAAGACCTGCAAAGCCTGCTGCATCGACAAATGTCTCGAGGTGATCACTTGCGCCCAACAACGCTTGGCAGACCCTATTCGTCATGAAAGACGTTTGATAATATCGATGCGCGGCAAACAGCGTACTGAGGTCATCTCTTCTGATCGTGTTTTTGAGCAGAATGTACTTCACATACTTCATATATGAAATCCAACGCAAACCATTTTTCCTAACCCAATCCCTACTCTGCCACTTAAGCCAGATCGAACTCTGGACAAGCCTTGTTGTAAAGCGCCTTGGGAATTTCATAAGCTTGCGTCACCTTGAAACATAAGCACTGTGCCACATGGCAAAAACCAAAACCGCCCAAAGTTGCGTTTCGTGGTTGTGTACACCGCAATCATGCTCGTCTAGCATTTGATTGATGGCGCAATTATTAAAAAAGCCCAGTCTATTTATTGCCGAGCTTGCTAAGTGCTCTCGGAGGACATCACGGAGCGGTCCTCGGAGCCAAACGCTGAGAGGAATGGAAAAACCCTGTTTTCTACGTTTCAGAATGCTGGGCGGTAGATGTCCTTCCAACGCCTTTAGCAGAATGAACTTCTTGGTCATCCCGTTAAGCTTGTACTTGGCTGGAATCGAGGCCGCGAACTCGACTACCTTGTGGTCGAGGAACGGCACCCTGATTTCAAGTGAGTGCCACATGCTCAATCGATCAGTCTTACGCAACTCGTCGTCGGGCAAATAGGTCTGCATGTCTGCCTGCAACATCCAGTCAAGCGGGTCTGTGCAACCCTTGACGAGATCCATGGCGATCGAACTGGTATAGTGTCCCGATTTGTTAATAGCCCGAACCACATCGGGACTGAGGATCGCCTCCTTCTCTCCTTCGTCAAATGCCGCCAGAAATCGTTGATACCGTTGAGGCAGCGGAAGATCAGCTCCTTCCACAAAGCGCTTGGCTCGATCGATCCAAAGTCCTGCAGCCCGTACCTCTGGAAGTGATTGGACGATTGGATCGATGACCCCACGGCGGAGGAATCGCGGAATCTTTCGATAGCGCTCCGCGGCCAAGGCGCCACGATACCGTTCATAGCCGGCAAACAGTTCGTCGCCGCCAGTCCCCGAAAGGGCAACCGTGACAAACTTTCTGGCAGCCTCGGAGATCATATAGTTAGGAATGGCTGAAGAATCGGCGAAAGGCTCATCAAACGCCTGGATAATCGCAGGCAACATGTCTACGATCTGCTTCTGTGGGTCCTCATACAGATACTCTGAATGATCAGTGCCATATTGGGTCGCGATACTTTTCGCAAATGGCCGCTCGTCCACGCCCGCCTGCCCGGCTTCGAACCCAATCGTGAATGTCCTCACGTTTCCTTGCCCTGCCCGACACATCAACGCGACGATAGCACTGGAATCGATGCCACCGCTGAGAAACGCCCCAAGCGGCACTTCGCTAACTAGGTGGAGACGCACGGCCTCTTCCAGTTCATGCAGCAATCCTTCGGCATAGTAGTTGACCGACCGCGAGTCCTCCCCGGCGGGCTTGAGTTGCCAATAGCGCTTGAGTTGCAGCAGACCGTCCTGCCAGATCGCCACGTGCGCTGGTGGGATTTCCTGGACGCCTTCGAAGATAGTTTGGGGCCCTGGCACGTACTTGAACGTCAGATAGTCGGAGAAGGCCCTGAGATTGATGCGGCGTTCGAACTGATCCACCGCCAGGAGACACTTCAACTCACTTCCAAAGTACAGCGTGTCTTTGTGGTGCCAGTAGTAGCAGGGTTTGATGCCTAATCGATCGCGACCGAGCAAAAGTCTCTTCTGCCGATCGTCCCAGATGGCGAAGGCAAACATGCCGCGCAGGTGCGAAACCAAATCGTCGCCGTATTCTTCGTACAGATGAACCAGGCACTCCGTATCGGAAGAGGTCTCGAGACGATGTCCCCGTTTAAGAAGGTCATCCCTGAGGTCGCGGTAGTTGTAGATCTCACCATTGAAGACGACCCACACGGTCCGATCTTCGTTGTGCATCGGCTGCTTGCCCGTCCGCACATCGATGATCGCCAGTCGGCGCATACCAAGCCCGACACGATCCCCGAAGTAGAATCCGTCGTCATCTGGTCCACGCCGTGTGATTAAGGCACACATACGCCGGACCAAAGCCTGCTCGATACGACTTGCCTCGTTTCCGACGGCGCCGACAATCCCACACATGATGGCTTCGCTTTCAGTAAGCGTGTTTGTTAATGAGAACGCTTGCGGACGGCCAGTTCGTACGCATCCAAGAGCGGTTGGCCGACAACCGACCAGGAATACAATTGATTGACGCGTTCGGCACCGGCGGACGCCAACGTTGCTCGCATAGTCGGATTTGAGAGCAACCGAACGGTATGCTCGGCAAATTGTGCCTCGGTCTCGCCAAATAACAAGTGTTTACCGTCCTCCAGATCGAGGCCCGAGGCCGCAAACTGCGTCGAGACGACCGGCACTCCCATCGCCAAACTATCCAGAATCTTCAACCTCGTCCCGCCACCGCTAAGAATTGGGCAGACACAGACCGCCGCACCACGGAAGTAGGGCCGGACATCTTCAACAAAACCCGTGACCTCGATCGCCGGCTCCGTCTCTCCAATCGCTTCCAGCCAGTCGGGAGGTCTTCGACCGACAATTTGGAGTTTAGCCCGTGGTTGTGTCTTCACAATCAGCGGCCAGACACGACTAATAAAATACTCCATGGCCTCCTGGTTAGGATGCATGTCCATGCTTCCACAGAACAACACCGTCTGATTGCCGGGATCTCGACGAGGTGTAAAGTAATCTGTGTCCACTCCATTCGGCACGACACGAACCGTCAATCCAGGGGTCAACCGATCAAGGAGATGAGCCTCCTCGACGGAGACGACTAAGTTCACCCCAAAGCGAGGACACCAGGCTGACTCAGCATCCGCAAGTTTGTGGGCTTCGTATGCGAAATAGGTCTTGAGCAGAGGATTTTGAGCTTTCCTGCTTCGGACGGCCATCTTGGAGGACTCAACGTCATGGTGGTTCAGAACGCTGCCGACCCCTCCGACGAGCGGTAGGTATTGTGCCAATCCCAATGCATCGACATGAACGACATCCGGCTTGACACGCTGGACGAGCCTCTCCAGTTTCTCCGCCATTCGGCTCGATTGCAACCAGACAAACTCGTAGGCTTCGCCCTTCAGAATTCCCCTCAGGGCTAGCAGATATTGTGAATGCAACGGACCAGCATTAAGCGGCACCCAATCGGCGGACGCGCAGAATCTCGACAGGGCTTCCAAACACTGTGCCGGACTTACATTCGGAGGCCGAGTAATCGGCTGATCGAACCCCAAAAAGTGGACCTCGGCCTTCCGTGCGATTTGGCGCAGCAAGTTGAAGTTGCGCTGAAGCGCGCCGCCTTTCGGAGGATAAGCGAGATTGTGTCCGAGCCAGAGTACTTTCATCGACAGCGCCGAGAATAAACCGTATCGCGGAGAAAATGATCGTCCCTAGGTATCAAGCAAATTGGGCTTGTCACATCGGCGATCCCTGAAGTGCCATACGGCCGCACCGAGGATACCTTTGCGAAATCGATAGAACGCTTCTAGGACGAAGGATCCTTTGGAGCCCCGTGGCTATCCAGGCTAGCGGCACCACGGTGAGAGCAACGATGAATGGGCAGGAGTGATGTTGGGCATGACGGTCGGCGCCACGCAGCACAATCTTGGACGGTGCTGCGGATGATTCGAGGGCGTACGACATGGTCATGGTTCATCGTCATTTCTGGTACTCCTGTTCCCGTGGGAAGTACAGAGCTCACGATAGAGGTCCGCCACCCGCACCGCCATAACCTGTGAAGAAAATTTCTGCTCGATTTGTTGTTTAGCGGCCAAACTGCAGTTCTCAGCCAATTCCCTGTCAGCCAGAAACCTCCGACAGCCTTCAGCCAACGCATTAGAATCTCCCGCCGGTACCAGAAGGCCGTGGGTCTCATGCGAAATGACCTCCGGAATCCCGCCTACTCGACTAGCCACAACCGGCCTCCCCAACGCCATGGCTTCTAACAGACTCATTGGAATCCCCTCATGAATTGAAGGCAAAACAAAAACATCCATGCAGTTGACGAGATCATAAATATCATACCGTTTGCCTGCAAGAATGACCTTCTTTTCCATGTCCAATTCGCGCGCTAGTTGTTTCAAGGCCGGCATAAGGGGACCGTCTCCAACGATAAGTACCTTGATATTCGGTATTTTCTTCATGAGGCAACTAGCAGCTCTCAACAGCACATCGTGCCCTTTGACCGGCGTAAGACGTCCCACTGTTCCGATCGCATAATCGTCCGGCCCAATCGCGAGTTCGCCCCTCACGCTTGCCCTATCCTGACGCACCATCACTTGCTTCAGATTGATGCCATTGTGAATCCGCACCACCTTCCTGGCGCCGTACAGCTTTCTGAGAGTGTCCTCAATATTCGACGACACAGCGATTACTTTGCCGACCTTCGTCGCGGTGATAAGACGATCCACAAATTCATAGATCATCATCTTCACATAGGCGATTCCATGGAAAGGTTCAGTCATGCCGTGGACGACTCGTACCACCGCCGGGATGCCGACTGCCGCAGCAGCGCAGGCTCCAAGAACATTATCCTTATATTTGTGCGTATGGAGAATGGCAGGTCGCTGTTGTCTAAGCTGCGCAACAATTTTCATAAAAAGAGCCAGGCTATTGTACCGTCTTTCGGACAGCACCGTCACAGGAATACCGATTTTTTGGATTTCGTGAGCGAGTCGCCCCTCGTTGAGCACAATAGCCGATAGTTCCCACATTGGATAATGCGCAAGGGCTTCTAACAAAGCAGCCAGCTGTACTTCTGCGCCGGCCCACAAGTCGCCATGCGCAATATGGCATACTCGAATCCTGCTTTGAGATTCTCGTTCGTCCATTATGAAGTGTGGAACGGATTATAAATGAAGATCACATGCGGAGGAGGCACAGAGCGAAAGGATCATACAGTGATGTTAGGAAACCTTCTGACAGACGGCATAATATACGAACTCGGACAGCCCGGTGCGCCCCTTAATTTGGTCTTTCAGTGAGGACGATTTCATATCCTTTTCTTTCGCCTCAGCATAATCGTTAATGAACTCTTTGCGAATCACAAATTTGTGATCTGTCACAAACTTTCTGATCGACCGGTCAGTGAATGTATAGGGATGACCTCGGTCTATTTTCAATCGAGATAGAATGCGGTGCAGAAAGGCGCCCCAGGGTATGTGAATGTTCACAGCGAGATACAAGAACCGACCTTTCGACAAGACGCGATGAATTTCATCTAGCACTTGGCCGGCCCCGTGCACGTGATCTAGAACATTGTCTAGGATCACCAACGAAAAGGTCTCATCACCGAAGGGCACTTTCTCTCCGCTTCCGACTCCATAGGTGACTGATCGATTACGCAATTCCGATAGGCGTGAATTCGATCGATAAAAATCTTCCAGCGGATCCAACGTGTACCGCTCGCCCCACTTCATGAAAGTCGCGATCCCAATGGGACCGCTACCGATTTCTAGAATCTTTCCTTCACGTAAGCTCAATTCGTCGGCAATAGATACGAGATGTTGTTCCATCAGGTCAGCCTTCCAGGAGTACCAACCCAACTGTCCTGTACTACCCAACGCTATGTTATCGGCCAACCTGGCCCAGTAAGATTGTTCATAGGCTTGTGCTTCTTGCCACCGTTTCTCTGTTACCATGAGGTACCCCTCTTCCCTGACGTACATCAACCTTTCAGACAGGATTCATAAAGACCGCAATACTGTTCCACCATTCTATCGTGGCCAAAAAATAATGTAGCTCTTCTTCTCCCGTTCTCACCGAACCTCGTAGCCCTAGCCGCGTCCTTCAACAGAGACACAATACTCGTTGCTAGTGCCTCGCTATTCTCACTTGGAACAAGGAATCCCGACTCGCCGTTTACGATCAGCTCGGGGTTCCCTCCCACGTCCGTGGCTACGATCGGCTTGCCTGCCATCATAGCTTCTAAAATGGACATCGAGAGCCCTTCGGAAAGAGAAGGCAATACAAAGAGATCCATCAAAGCGAGTAGCTTCTGAATGTCATCGCGAAGGCCCAAGAACTTAACATGGTCTTCGATATTAAGCCGCTTCGCCTGTTCTATCAATTGCGCTTCAAGTGCCCCTTTGCCGATGAGCAAAAACACGGTTTCCGGATACTCGTGCAGGATCGCCGGCACAGCGTCCAATAGGTATTTGTGTCCCTTGACCGGATACAAGCTTCCCACTATGCCGATAACACGATGACTTGGCGGCAATCCCAGCTCTTCCTTCGTTTTGTCAATTTCTTTGCTACCGTATGCGGACAACCCTTCAACACCATTATAAATAACACTTACACGAGCTTCCTTAATACCAGTGCTATGTACAACAAAACGCCTCAAGTCCTCCGATACCGCCACCATCCGAGCATACCGGCTTACTAGGCGATACGCTAAGCGGCGCCTCCTCTTCTCCCAAAAGTAATTCTTACCATGAATTGTGGCAACAACCGGAAGACTAGCCAGGCAAGCTGCCATTGTTCCATGAATGATGGCGTCGAACTCATGTGCATGAATCAAGCTGATTTTCTCTAGCTTGATGATCCGTAGCAAATCTTTAACCAGTCGAGGATCCAACGAAGCTCGATTTTTCACCAGATGTGTGGCAATACCATTCGCCTCACATTGCTGTTTCAACCAACCAGGCCGGAAAAGGCAGGCTACAGTTCGATAATAAGTCTGGCGATTCAAGGAGGTCGCGAGTTTAGTGATTACTCGCTCTGCCCCACCGGGTCCGCTGCTGCTGGAGAACTGAAGCACCGTCTGTTGTCCTGAAGAGGTCACTCGTTCTTGCGGGAGATTTTGTTAGCTTGTGTAAGGTCTTGGGCGCCAGACACGTGCTACGGGTCTTGGGCTGACAGGGAGCGACGACTCTTTCACGTCGCCGCCCACTTTATATTCTCTAACAGCCGCATTCTTTAGGGCGACTACAAAGGCCATGATAATCCAAAAACTCGGATAGTATAACGTCGAAATAAAGACGCTGCTGACCAAATATCCGACCATACTTCCTTCCAGGGAATGCGCAAAAGTGACGGCAAATCCAAGATTAGCGACGTTCTTATCTGAAACATTCTTTCTCTTGCTGACGTTATATAGTTGTTCCACTTGCCTGGTATCTTTGAAGTTCCGGTATATCATGGCGCCAAAAATGCCGATTCCCGCCAGTCCCAATTCGGGAAAAAGCGTAAAATAGGCGGAATGCGCCTGTCGGCCGGCTCGAGACCTTGTCATGAAAGTCCGTCCAGCTTCATATTCTTCAAAGTCCCATGGAAGATTCCCTTGTCCCACACCGATTATGGGGTTTGCCAAGAACATCTCCCAACCGATCCCCCAGATGTACATCCGATCTCCCCCGGTACCCACGGTCATTGTTTCTTCATCAGTGATCGATTGCACCTCTTGCCAATACTCAGCTGGCGCGAACGCGATCATAAAAATGATCAACAGACCCATTACAAGTATTGCGCCGAACTTCTTTGAGGACCTCATCCAGCAATAGGTCCCGACTGTAGCTAAGCCGATAAATCCTCCACGCGACAGCGTAGTCATTGCGGCAAGCACGAAGAGGCATAGAATTGAAGCGTAAATAATTCTGCTTTGCTTTTCGTGGTTTGATGTGAGGGCGAAGAATACAAAGGGAATGACTACATTCAACTCCATGCAGAAATCATTCTCATCCCCAAGCCATCCGCCGATTCCTTTACCCCTGGCAATAATGCCTAGAACCGCCAGAACAATATGAACGGCAAGCCAGACCTTCAGCAACGTTCGCAGGCGGTCAAATGAATCAATATACGTAATGATTCCGAGATAGACGCAAAACAGCAGGAACATGTCCTTGAGCGTCATCGCGGCATAAAAATTATTCGTGGCAAGCGGAGCATGCAATGTCATGAGCGCCAACAAGGGAATCCATAATCTCGTCTGTAAATTGCTAAAATTGAGCTTTCCAGAAAAGACCAACACAATGACGGCGATAAGAGTATCTATAATGGAAGGTAGGGGAATCCCTCTAACGCCCAACATGTCCTGAGGTCGCCCGAACTCCAATAGCAATGAGAACAATACGAGATAAAACGGAAATTTGGACTGGACCGCCGGCGGACGCGTCTGTAGCGCGGCTGCGGACGATGTCTGCATTCTTAACGCGGGACGATTCATCACGAAAATGGGCTTATTGTGAGGTTGCGGTCCGATATGCAGACGTCATTAAACGCCTGTCTTCCATCTTCCCTTCAAAGCAAGAAACGGCCGTTCAATGATCCAATATGAAGCCGAAGCCAGGAGGACACAGACGAGCATACTGACTGCGAATTCGACAGGCCACGAGACAGACGCGACGCGACGCCCTATCCCGAGTCCCAATAGATGATACAGATACAGCGAATAGGAGATAAGCCCCAGGTACACCATGACGGGGTGATTGACCCATGACCACACGCCGCGCTGACCAATGATCAATATCTGCATTATGAAGATCGCCAAGAGAATTGAGTCGACGGTGAACCCGACCGAATAATGATACGCTTCAGAGCCTCCCGTTCGGGAATACAGGAGTAAGCCGAGCGTGCATAGCGGAAGAACCGGCAACCGAGACAGGTCGGCCGCCAGCGTTTGGAATTTCGACCAGGATGCGCATAGAGCCACCAAGGAGCCTACGGCTAAACAATCCAGGCGTGTCTCAAACGCGTTGTAAACATACGAGGGCGGAGCCCCGAGACCCAAGTACAGGAACGATCGCCACGCCGCCACCAGAACGATGATGCCGGCTATGAGCCAACTCGCCGCAACAAGCCCGCTCCTCATGCATATGCAAAGAATGAACGGCCACACCAAATAGAACTGTTGCTCGACACCCAGCGACCATGCATGGGCTATGGCCGTGTTGTGATGCCCGTTGAACGCATTGTAGTAATTGACGATGTATAGTAATCCAGAAAGAAGCAATGACCAATCCCAATGGTACCCCCGTACTTGCTCCTCGACATACACAAGAATTAGAAACCCATAATAGGCGGGGGCAATTCGTAACAGGCGCCGGATATAGAAGTTCCGAATGGAGATGCGGCCCGTACGATCGTGCTCTTTCAACAAAAGCCAGGTTATCAAGAAACCGCTAAGAACAAAAAATGCGCTGACGCCGAGATCGCCTGGTACGGACTCAAATCCGAAGTGATAAATGATCACGGTAAAAACCGCGATCGCCCGCAGGCCGTCTAATGCCGGCAGCCTTCTGAGCGAGAGGATCTCGCCCAGTTCCATGTCATGACAATGATCGGAAGGCTTGCCGCCATCCGAAGATCGGCACAGAGAATGCTTTTCAGCTACGGTTTCAGCAGGCATTATCGGAGCACTCCGCCGGCATTATTGCTCCATCTTACCAGCAGAAGTGCCAGACAAATCATTCCGCCGTTTCTGAAGCTGACTCACAAAGCCGTTGCACGAATCCCGAATGATCCGCAAACATTCTTGAAAGTCGTCAACAGTGCCGCTGAACGGATCGTGAATATCAACGCATGATGACCCATTGAATTCGCTTAAGACAAAGACTTTGCCTCGGACTTTCGGACATAATTTCAATAGCATGCTGAGCTGAGCCAACTCCATCACGAGGATCACATCAGCCTTATCCACCATCTCACGGGTCATCTGCGCGGTCAGATGTTTCTCCAGCGTCAATCCGTGTAAGCCTGCAACGGATCTCGCGAACGGATGAGCGGGCTTCCCATCCGTCGTATCGAGTCCGGCGGAAACCACAGTGATGCCGCTTTCCGGCTCCAGTATAGAACGCAAGTACGCTTCTGCTAATGGACTGCGACAAATATTGCCCTTACACAGAACCAATATGTTCTGTACTTTCTCGGGCAACAGTATCACCCTTCTTCGCCGCAAGAAACGGAACCACCTGGTCTTGATCCATGCTGCCTTGCTTCGAACGTACAATTCCCTGAACAAGACGCGATACGACCTGAGAAGTTCACCGGCTTCTCGGAATACTACGGATCCATTCATATCAGACCGCCTGCATAGTGCACCCATTCTTTGATAGCGGGCCTCATATCGCCGGCGCGCTCCATCTCATTGTAGGTGCCACGTTGAAATGATCGGGCGAAATCGAGGATGCAGCGCCATCTCGACGGACTATTCGGCGGCAGGTTCAAGGACTCAGCCGGCTTGAAAAGCCGCATGAGCAAATGGTCCAGATCTCCCAGCAACCAACGCGACCTGATACCGACTCGATACCGGCTGTCAAACAGACTGATCGGTTCGCCTGAGGCCGTTTGAAGTAATAGCCGAGGAAAATTAATCCCGGCATCGACGGCCAATTGAAGCGATCCCCAGAAGCGGCCGTTGATCTCCATGAGGACCGGCCGTTTCGTGAGCCGGTCGACTTTGAATTCCACCATCGCGACCCCATGCCATTGAACATGGTGCAGCAGGCGCAACGCCGGCTCGACCAGTGCCTTGTCAAGCGGGATACTCTCCCGCAGAACGCTCACCCCCCCCGACGGCGGTTTCTCACGAAGACGCCGATGCGCAAACATCGCGACCGGCGTCCCGTCCTTCATCAACGTAAAGATGCCCTGTCCTTCCCCTATCACACGGTTCTGGATCAACGACGGCTTCTTCAAGTATGCATGCCGAGTGTATATGTGACGCAGCTCTTCCGCATTTTGCGCATACTGCACCGTGGTCTTACACCACCCGTTCTCGTCTCTGATCAGCGAGCAGCCGGGTTTGACCACAACGGGAAATTTCTTTACTTCGCCCAGCACGTGGTCAATATCTCCGTCCTGAAGAAAGATCGTATGTGGCACGGCGACGTCCAATTCCATGGCTAATTTCGTCAAATAGTACTTGTCTGAGATCGCCTCAAATGCTTTGTAATCCGGAACCGGCAGCGATGTGTGCCGTTCGAATTCAGTCTTCCTCGGTCCAATGACATGCATGGCGATATCGGAAACAGGAAACACCGCGTCCACTTTCTGTTTCTGAATGACTCCGAGAAGGCAATCGACGAATTCATTCGGTTGCCGATAGGGGGACGGATAGGCGAAGGATGTCGTACAGTATCGCGATGCCGCAGCCAACGACCGCTTCACCTCCGCGCCCACGATCACACCGATGCCCTGGCCGCCCAAGGCACGTGTGACGGCCAGCGCCGCCCGTTCATCTCCGTCAGTGACTAAGACCTGACGCATGGCAGGCATAGCGAAGTTCTGTCTGTGTGGGCCATTGTCCCGTGCGAGTAAGAAGACCCATCTTGTAAGGTATCGTACAGTCTCACGTCATTGAGGCCCATAGGCGCATCGAGTACAATGGGACGGTGGACGCGATGTCATTATGAATACCGATTCGTCGCAAATCGAATAGCCGACCCGGACGCTCTCCTTCCAGCCCAGGCCGGACGCCCACTGCCGCCAGATACCCGCATTCCCTGGCCAAGTCTTGGATCTGTGAATTCGTGTTGCCGTTCGGATAGCAAAACACCGGCACATAGTTGCCGCTCCGGACCTTGAGGACCTGCTGCGATCCTTCCAGTTCCTCCCTCACTTCCTCCAGCGGCAATTGTGTGAGGATCCGATGAGAGCGGGAATGGGAGCCGAACGAAATGCCGTGTTCCGCCATCCTGGCCACTTCATCCCAATTCACGATGCAGCGCTCGCGCGGAGGAACGATGGCGAGTTGCTGGTAGCAATCGTCGATCATTTCGGAGATCATGTTTCGGGCCAAATCCTTGCTGCGTTCGATTACCCTGTCCGCAAAATCCCTTGCAGTAGTTTCCGATCCGCAGGCAAGGCGCGTATCACCTTCGTCAATACCGAGATACTTTCTGAAGATTGCTGCTCCTATCAAAGTCGCCTCGCCGCCGCTCATAAACCTCTTCACACACTGGGCGACCCGTTCCGGCCAAAACCAGTCGTTGGTCCCGATGAAATCGGTCGGCAGGAATATGGTGGCCGGTATTTCGAACCTCCGCAAGATTGGATAGGCATAGCGGTAATTGTCAAGCCAGCCGTCATCGAACGTCACCGCGCAATACCGGGCATTGTTGTCCCAATCGTTCTTGTTCCATCGTTCGACCAATTCCTGCAGGGACAGCACCTGAAACTGATCCCGTAAGAACTGCATGTGCCGTTCAAATACATCGGTCTCGACATACATTCCAGGTTGGATCCATTCGTCGGCCAGCTCACCTGGAGACACGATGCGATGGTAGGTCAAAATCGCGACCTTTCCCTTGTGGGAAACATAACGGACCTTGCTCAGATACAACAACTCCGCCAGGCCCTTCCGAAGCCAATGCTTCGCGGCTCCCCATGGTAATCGCATCGTGAACCGATCAAAACAGCGTATAGATGAACGGCGCGACGGCCGAGCCCTGTGTCAATACGATCAAACTACCCAGCAATACCAGCATCACGATGATCGGCAGCAGCCAAAACTTCTTCCGCTCTTTCATAAATGCCCACAGCTCGGACAGAAAATCACCCATGCTCGCCTCCTTTTCTGTTCTAAAACTGTCTGGTCATGTGCGCACGTGGACGAGGTTGGCGCACTACCCGATAACTTTCCATATCACGCACGAGAACGCGCCGCATTGCATCCCAACCGAACATCCTCATCACGACTCCCATCGGCGTGATCAAACCATAGAACAGGATCCCCAAGATGATGCGGGTATTGATCCATCCCAAGACATGTCCGACTTTCATCCACACTTTGAAGATAGGGGCGAGGACGGCGGGTGCCGCCAGCCCCAAAGGAATCAACAAGCCTCCCAGGCCAACGGCCCACAGGCGCATGCTCTCTCCGCGCCACAACAGCGGCCATAGGCCGATTATCAGGAATATTCCCCCCACCATGAGCCCAAAGTTTCTTAGTTCCTTGGCGTCGACTTGTTGAGTCATGATTCAGCCTCCCGGGTTTACTGCGCTGCATAGGAACATTCTGCTCTCACAGACTTATCGTTTGGACGGCTCCCAACGGAATATTCGGTCTCCCCGGAAATACCGGTACCAAGCATCAAGAATCGATACATTCACAATGACAAAGAAGGAGGGCAAGCGAAGGAGATTCTTGTCCGGAATCCATTTAAACCAGTGATAGGTGACCGCGATCCCGTAAAACGTGAGTTGGGCAGATAAGAAGACGCGGTAGAGAAACGAATCGACGGCAAGGAGAATATTTGAAAGCAACATCGCAATCATGGCAAACGGGACCAGCCACCGGCACAGCTTATGGCTGAACAACTGCCACGCGAACAGGCCGTGCTTCATCGGATTCAACATCGGAAGGCTTCTCATCAGGACTGCGATCCCGCGTAACACGGTTCTGACTTTTCTTTGGTACTCCTTTCTTTCATCCGCGATATTCTTGTAATATCCGATACTGTCCGGATCGGAAACGCCTCGCAGACCGTGTCGCATGGAATTCAGGACGGTATTGAAGTCGCTTTGCAAATCCTCCGCCCAAGGCGCACAGACCTCGCGACGCGCGGCGAAAAATGATCCGCTCAAGCCGACCAGCGTATTCACGCTGCTTTCTAATCTGCGCAACAGCATCTCATAGCGGACATACGCGCCTTCGCCGCTCACTTTGCCGGCCTCATCGATGAATCGGTCCACGCTGCTGACACATCCCACCGACGGGTCATTGAACGGCTTGACGATATTGGTGACGGCGTCCTTCGACAAGGTTGTGGCCGTATCTGAGAACACCAGGATCTCTCCCGAGGTTTGAGCGACCGCCAACTTCTGCGCGGCCTCTTTTCCTTTTCTCTCCGCCGCCCGAACCAGGCGCACACCGGCTCCGGCGTGAGCCCGCACAATGTCATCGGTCCGGTCCGTCGAACAGTCCGAGGCAACCACGATCTCAAACCGATCCCGTGGATAGTCGAGCTCAACGGAATTCCGAAGCTTGGATGCGATGCGCGCTTCTTCGTTATATGCCGTGATAATGAACGAGACAGGCGGCGTGATGGCGCCCTTTAGAACGGGCCTGTTCCGAAATACCCGCAGTCCCATCAGCAGTACCGGGTAGCCTGCATAGGCATAGAGGACGAAGACAACGCTTCCCCAAAACACCACCTCTGACAAAGTGGTCAACACGCAGATGTTGCCTTTCGGGTTCCTCTTCGTGTGGAAGCCGTGGTGGCATCCTTCGCTTCAACTTCCACTTCATTCAGCGCGGCCACGATGCGGCCCACATCCAGCTCGTTCACGTAATGGTGAGTCGGCAATGTTACGAGACATTCCGCAAGCGTCGAAGCCCCGCTTACGTTTGCACCGTCCAATACCGACTGCAGTTCCGGTATCTGCTGAACCGTCCCCGGATAGCAGGCGCTGATGCCCAAGCCGCGGTCATTCGATAGAGCGCAGATCCGCTGTTTCTGCTCCCTGCTGCTCATGAGCAACGGAAGGCGCAGATGCACCGAGCCGTACTGAGATTGGGGAAATATCCGATGAACTCGGTCCTCTTTCAAACGTCGAACAATGCGGGAGGTCTTTTCGCTTCGATCCATCGTCGATTGTGACAACCTCGGCCTCCAACGGGACAAGAGTCCCGCTCGCATCCGTCCCATCTTCAACATGGGAAAATCCCGGTAAAACTTGGTCTCTCCCAACCTCAAGAAAGGCAGCCCGCTGGGAAACCAGTATGCTGCGGGCCTGATCAACAGGTGCATGAGGGCTACTTCCGTCCAGTTCCGAATCGCAACACCAAGGGATTCCATCTCCAGCCCTTCGTATTCAACACGAATAGAATCGGCAATGCGGTCCGAATTGGTCAGTATGGCGCCGCCCGAGCCACAGGTGATGTTCTTCCCACGGCCGAAACTGACAAATGCCACATCACCGCCTGTACCGAGCGGTTTCCCCGCTTTCATACCGCCAAAGGCTTGCGCGACGTCCTCCACGACGTAGATCCCTTTCTCTTTGGCATACAGTGCCGCTTGCGCCACATCGGCACTGCTTCCAAACAGATGCGTCGGTACGACCGCGAGGACCTTATCATCCAACGCCTCTTTCAGGTCCGTCATATCAAAGTCCAATGTGGCTGGGTCGACGTCGCACAAACGGATTTCCAAACCCGCCTTGATTACGGAACTGGGCACCGAAAAACAAGTATAGGCCGGGATCACGACTTTCCGTCTCGGGGATAGGCTCGCTAACCCGGACAGAATCAGAGTGAGTGCCGCCTTTCCTGAAGTCACCCAGAAAACGTGTCTCACCCCAAAATACTCCTGGAACTCCTTCGTCAGTGCATCTAGGACCCGTTGACCGCCGAAGGGCGCCACAAGACCTTGGAGAAGGTCCCTCCACGTCAGTGGCGCTGCACTCGGAGAGAGGGTGCGTTGGACTTTCACGGCAAGAACTTGACGATCTGTGGTCCGAGCCAATTGGCAACCACGAGCGGCAATCGCCGCCAGACCTTGATCGCCATTTCATACTTGGGATTGTGAGGATTCAATTGGGGTATCGCCTCACCGTGAGCCATCCAATAATACCAATGCAACTGCTCCGGTCGGGCGCCCCACTGTTCCTTGAATCGATACGTCCCGGTATCCGGTGTAGAGCGGCCAAAATCAAAGACGTGAAATCCTTCCCGGCAAGCATGTTCGAGAATCGAACTGTAGAGCAACATATTGGGAGCCAGACGGTTGAACCGCTTATCGGATGCCGCCCACGGGATTTCAAGAACCGATCGAAATCCATATAAAAATCCTGCGGCCACGGGTCTCCCTTCAAACGACACGACACAAATACGTGATTCCTTCGGAAACTGCCGGCAAATGGTGCCGAAGAACCGTTTGGAATATACCGGCGTCCCAAGATCTCGCATACAGCGGGCAAATACCGTGTAGAAGTCGTCCAGACACTCGTCCCCGCCAAACCGCACAACCATGTTTTCCTTTTGGGCACGCCGGATCTGGCTTCGCAATTTGGACGGAAACTGCTTCCACAGCAATTCGAATTCTCTGGGCAAATCCAGACGCATCGAGACTTTTCGTTGGCTCAACGGCAGGCCGACGGGGCAAGACTGCTGATTCCGAATTTCGATATGGCGGGCTCCATGCCTCTTCGCTTGTGCGATGGCTTCGTTGATGAGGCAGCTCACCGTCTCGTGGTCATCCGCCACCACACCGCCATAGTTGAGAAATGGAACCGATACGAGGAATTTCCCGAACAACCGGCTTGCCAACATGACGAGCGGCAAAACACCCCTGATCCGTCCGGTGTGGTCCTTCGCGGCAACGTAGCAGGTGTGGTGACCGAACGATTCCTCTATAACGCGCCGCCATCCCAAAAGGTGATACCCACTGGCATCCTTTGAGGCCAAGACATAGCGATTCCATTCCATCGACTCGGGTGTGCCTTCGTCGACGATGGCGGCGCTCAGCATTCTCTTATCTGCCGGCGATCTGGCTTCCATAATTGCCTGCACCGGCATCCCTGTAGGCGACACTAAGTGCCTCGGCGAGACTTTTGGTAAGCCGGCGATAGTGAAACCGGTCGATGGCTTGACGATCTGGAGGGCTCAAGCGAATAGAGCCGGCGATCAAAGCGCGAAGAGTCTTCTTCAGTTCATCGACATCGTTCGAACAGGTCACGCCCAGATTGTGACGCTCGACAAGGCCGGCCGTCGCCCCTTCGCCTCCCACGAGAAGAAGAGGCCTTCCCACCGCAATATATTCATAGATCTTCCCGGGCACTTGCAAAGGGGACTCAGGCTGCACCACGAGCAGGACCGATGCCTGCTTCATTTCCTTCATGCACAAATTGTGGGACATGGGGGGTTCCCGCTTCAATAAACCCTGCTTCTCCAGATCTTGAGCGAGATTATTGCATGCCTCATCCGTGCTTTCCCATGCCCCGACAAAACGGAGACGGAGGCGTTCCGGGTTCACGAGGCCTTCCCGGTAGAGCTCAGAAGCGGCTTGAAACAACTTACCCGGTGTGCGCTTCCCGTACACCGTTCCGAAATGGCAGAGCTCGTATCCGGACCTGCGTTGGTCCGGCACTGTTGCATCATCTGCATGACTCGTCCCTGTCCCAAGAATCTCGGGATCAAAGCCGTTCGGAATTGCGATGCATTTGGGTTCGATTTCCGGATATTCGGCGCAAAGCCTCTGCCGTAGTTCCTCTGTATTCGCGACAACACACGAGGCGGTTTTGCAGATGGATCGTTCAAGCCGGCGCGCTTTCTCGGTGAGAAACCCGGCGGTGAAGGAATAATAAGGATTGCATGTCCAAGGATCCCGATAGTCGAGGATCAGCGGACATCGCAATCGGCGGGCCAACGTTTGGCCCACTACAAAATTGGTCCATGGGCCTCCCGTTGCCACGACGACATCCGCTTGAACGTCGGTTTTGATGGAAAGGATGCGTGCAACCGCCGGAGCGATCCAGGAAGCCTGCCGGTCCGGAAACGCAAATAGCCAGTCCAGAACCGCGTCCTTCAGAGGAGAGCGCGATTGGTGGGGCGGAACGCCACCAGAGGGCCGTGTTGAGCTGACCATCGCTCCCTGCCCATTGCGGCCTACCCGGCGGACTGAGACGAGACGCCGCACTCGTTCACGCAGGTCGATAAGGCGGGACAGCGAATCGCGATACCCGACATGCTCCACCCGTACGCCCGCAGGCACATGTGCTTCCAGTTGATCGTCGATGGGATGAGGCGGGTACACGGATTGAGGAGTCGTGGTCAATACCGTGGGGTGCCACCCATAGGCTTCCAGATGCCTGCAAAATCCCAATGGGCGCATAGCGCCGCTGGCCGCGATCGGGGGGAAATAATAGGCGACAAAAAGCACATGATTCATAGGATTGTGTTCAGATCGGTCCGGAAGGGAAAGAAAGCCTCAGGAAACAGCCCGCCTGACACATTGTCTAATGACGGCGACGATACGTTCCGACGCGTGTCCGTCCCACAGCGGAGGGGCCGCTGCGGCATAGCGCGCCGACTCGACCGCTTTCATCGCTTCGGATACGACTCGATCCGGTGAAGAGCCGATCACACGGTTGGTACCGTGAGTCACGGTCACCGGCCGTTCAGTGTTGTCTCGAAGGGTGAGGCATGGGATGCCTAAAACCGTCGTCTCTTCCTGAATACCGCCGGAGTCCGTGAGGACCAGCTTCGCATTGGAGACAAGGCACATGAATTCCAAATAGCCGATAGGATCCATGCAGAACACACCGGTCGGTCCCGGGACGGTCCGAGCGGAAGCGACCATCGCCTTGCATTCCTCCATCGACTCGAGAATCTTCTTGGTGCGCGGATGTATGGGAAAGATGATCGGATAAGTCCCCGCCACCACCGCCAAAGCGCCCACCAGCCCTTTCAAGACGACTGGATTGTCGACGTTGGATGGCCGATGCAGCGTGACCACGCCGTATTCACCTTTCTTAAGTTGTAGACGGTCCAACACTGTGGAGTTCTTCCATAATTTGCGTGACGCTTCCAGGGAGTCGATCATAACGTTACCGACAAAGAATATTCTCCCTCTGTCGACGCCCTCCGCCTCAAGGTTACGCAGGCCGCTTTCCTCCGTGACAAACAGGAACTCCGAGACGGCGTCCGTCACGACGCGGTTGATCTCTTCCGGCATGGCCCGATCGAAGCTCCGCAAACCGGCCTCGACATGAGCGACCGGAATATGCAATTTCACCGCAGTCAATGCGGCGGCCATTGTGGAATTGACGTCTCCTACGACCATGACCATATCGGGCCGTTCGCGTTCCAAGATGGGTTCCAATCGCTTCATGACCTCCGCAGTCTGAAAAGCGTGCGAGCCGGACCCGACCTCCAGGCACACATCCGGCAAGGGAATCTGCAAATCATCAAAAAAAGCACCGGCCATTTTCACGTCATAGTGCTGTCCGGTATGGACCAGGTACGATTGCATGTCGCTGTGTTTTCGGATTTCCCGGATCAGCGGCGCGATTTTCATGAAATTGGGTCGCGCTCCTACGACACTGAGAATTTTCATCGCGTACACATTCCTTAGATGAGCCGTTTCATCTTATTGAACCGGCTTGGAAAGACTATGGCGCTCGACTATCGGCAATATTCGTTCTCCAAGATACTCTGCCAGTCGCTTGTTTCCTTCCGGAGTCAGATGGCAATAATCTGTATACGCGTCTTCCGACATTCCGCCGAAAGGATCGGTAAGATCAATAAAATGCGCGCCATTCTTAGAGATGGCCTGGCGAAGAAATTCGATGACGAGAGGTCGTGCCTTATCTTTGAACTCGGCCAATCCTTCTTGCCAATGCGCATTCATCTCGTTCAGAAGGTCCTGCTCGAATGGCGTAAATCGCTTGCTCTGGCGGAAAATCAGTTCCGGCTGCAATGTGAAGACGGCTGCGATACCTTCGTGCTTCAGGATAAGGGAATTACGTTCGACCATTTGTACAAAGTTGTTCTTGGCATTTTCCTGAAGATTTGCCAGAGCCGTTTCCACGTCCATTTTGGCGCGGGGTTGTCCAATGCTTCTCACATACTGCCACACCGGGAGGAAAGTCTTCCCAGCCAAATGAACAAGGTGGCTGGACCGGAACAACCACCATCCCGTATAGCCCATCCATGCTGCGACCGTCGGTTCGGACATATACTGGTGGACTCGCTCCTGGTACGCATAATCCCGAAACTGATCGAATCCCTTTTCATATTTATAGTAGTCGTTAAACCCGTCAATGAATATCACCATATCCGGGTGATACTTCAGAATGGTTTGGTTGAGGTAAATAAGATGATGATGACTCTGGTGACTCGTTATGGCGGCATTGATGACTTCGACGTTAGACAGACCGCTCTTTCCCTTGAGATACCGCTCTAGGTACGTGTCGATGGTATGTTCGTTCGAAATTACGGGATATTTCGCTTTGCCAGCCCTAGACAGCCCGCCGACCCCATAGCCCGTCGATCCGCCCATGATGAATATCCGGTATGTGCCTGGATCCTTTTTCAAGGGAGTATCCTGTACCTCCCGGAATCCCTGGGAATTATGATACACGCCTCTCGTATCTATATAACGAGGCGTGGGACGCACATTCTTGTAATCGTCGAATTCATAGTTCATGAGGTGAATACCGTCATATCCTTCAAATATCCTGAGATATTGGTATGACGACAGCTCCAGTATGCCGAGAGGCACCATGATCATGAGCACAATGCCGATTGCTTTGACGCCTCTGGACACCGGCCGTTTGACGTTGAGTCCTGTGCCCACCTCCCTCTTTCCGATGCAGACCTCTTCACTCATGTAGATTTCCGATGAGCAATGCCGGCTTGGAGCATGATAGTTCTAGGCCGGTCTAGGCGACCTGACGGAAATACTCGATCGTCTTTCGAATGCCGTCCTCCAGAACAATTTGGGGCTCCCAGCCAAGCAAGCTTTTGGCCCGGGAAATATCCGGACGCCGCACTTTAGGATCATCGGCCGGCAAAGGTTGTTGCTGGACTTTGCTTGAGGAGCCGGTGAGCTTCAGAATGAGCTCGGCAATCTCCCGGACTGTCAGTTCTCTGGGGTTACCGATGTTGACAGGATCATGGATGCTGTCAAGCGAGGCCGTCGACTGCTTGGTCAAGAACTTTGCCCGGTCTGTTCGCTCCGCTACAGACTTATCCGACTTCACCATCAACAAGGAGACGATGCCTCGCACCAAGTCGTCTACATAACAGAAACTTCTGGTCTGAGAACCATCGCCGAACAGAGTCAACGGTTTCCCGTGCAGCGCTTGAACAATGAAATTTGACACGACCCGTCCGTCATTCGGCCTCATCCTGGGGCCATACGTGTTGAAGATTCTCACGATTCTAGTATCCAGTCCATGATACCGATGGTAGGCCATGGTCATGGCTTCAGCAAACCGCTTTGCTTCGTCATACACACCCCTGGGGCTCATAGGGTTGACATTGCCCCAATAGGACTCCGGCTGCGGATTCACCAGCGGGTCGCCGTACACTTCCGACGTACTGGCCAGGAGAAATCTCGCGTTCTTGGTTTTGGCGAGTCCTAAAGCCTTGTGTGTGCCAAGTGCACCGACTTTCAGGGTCGCAATCGGCATATCCAGATAGTCTTGGGGGCTTGCCGGTGAGGCAAAATGCATGACGGCGTCCAACCCGCCATCAACATGCAGGTAATCGCAGACGTTATACTTTACAAAACTGAATCCTGGACGTCCCATCAGATGGGCAATATTCTCCGCTCGCCCGGTGATGAGATTGTCAAGGCTGATCACCTCGTGTCCTTGATCGAGCAGCAGCTCGCAAATATGGCTCCCGAGAAATCCGGCCCCACCTGTGATTAAAACACGCATTGCATTTCCCCCCGTTACTACGTTAGTCAAGCTCAAATTCCTTCTTCCAGTCCGTGTCTCCCACCAACGGTTGTTGCTCGATCTTGTTCAGGACACAGTTCTCCAGCACCAAGAGATCCATCTCAGTGCGCATGAAACATCGGTAGGCGTCTTCCGGTGTACAGACGATCGGCTCACCACGCACGTTAAACGAGGTGTTCACCAGCACAGCACATCCGGTTTTCTCCTCAAACGCCTTCAGCAGGCCGTAGTAGCGCGGATTGGTCTCCTGATGGACGGTCTGGACGCGGGCGGAATAGTCCAGATGCGTCACGGCCGGGATATCGGATCTCGGTACATTCAATCGATCGATGCCCCACAGCTTGTCCTGCGCCGAGGTTTGAGCCAACCGGCGTTTTTCCCGCACCGGTGCTACGAGCAGCATGTACGGGCTATCAGTGTTCATGTCGAAGTAGTCGGCGACACGGTCCCTCAACACGGAAGGTGCGAATGGGCGAAATGATTCACGATATTTGATCTTTAGGTTCATGACGGATTGCATGGTCGTGTTGCGGGCGTCTCCCAGGATACTACGCCCCCCCAGCGCACGTGGACCGAATTCCATGCGACCCTGGAGCCATCCCACGACTTTGCCGGCAGCCAATTCTTCTGCGACGCGATTGAATAACAACGGGTCCTCAAGACGGGTATAGGGTGCTTGGATTCCTTTGAGGAACGCCTCCACCTCATCATTTGAAAACGCCGGCCCAAGATATGATCCTCTAATGCGATCGCCATTCGGGTTTACCGTACGGGGTCGATTCTCAAATTGATGCCAAGCGGTAAGAGCCGCACCCAGCGCGCCTCCGGCATCGCCGGCCGCCGGTTGAATCCAAATCCCCTTGTACGGGCCCTCGCGGAGGATCCGTCCGTTGCCCACGCAATTGAGGGCGACCCCGCCTGCCATACACAGATAGTCGACGCGTGTCTCGCGATGCAAGGTTCGCGCGAGGCGCAACATGACTTCCTCCGTTACCTCCTGAATGGATCGAGCCAGATCCATCTCCCGTTGCGTCAATTTCGATTCCGGCTTTCTCGGGGGACCACCCAGCAATGCGTCGAACTTGCTTCCCGTCATGGTGAGTCCCGTGCAGTAATTGAAATAGTCCATATTCAAGCGAAACGTGCCGTCAGGCTTGAGATCGAGAAGATGGTCGTAAATAGCTTTGACATACTTGGGCTCGCCGTAAGGGGCCAGGCCCATGACTTTGTATTCGCCGGAATTGACCTTGAATCCCGTGTAGTAGGTGAAGGCGGAATACAGCAGCCCCAGTGAGTGCGGGAAAGGGATCTCCCACAGCGGCGCCAGTTGATGACCTTGTCCCAACCATGCCGATGTGGTCGCCCATTCTCCTACCCCATCCATGCAGAGAACAACAGCCGATTCATAGGGCGAGGGGAAAAACGCAGAGGCGGCGTGCGATTCATGATGCTCAGCGAACAATAATTGAGGCAAGGCCTCCTTACTGACTCCCGGAGCATGGCGCCCGAATTCCTTCTGCAACAAGCTTTTCAGCAATAGCTTTTCCTTAAGCCATACGGGCATCGCCGCGAGAAATGATTGGATCCCGCTGGGCGCAAAGGCCAGATAGGTCTCCAGCAGGCGTTCGAACTTCACCAGAGGTTTGTCGTAAAACACTAGGTACCGCACATCAGACAGGCCGATCCGCCCCTCCCGCAAGCAGTAGTCCACCGCCTTGTGGGGAAAGCCCGGATCATGCTTCTTCCGGGTGAATCGTTCTTCTTGTGCGGCGGCGATAATCTCTCCATCTCTTACCAGACACGCGGCGCTGTCATGGTAGAACGCAGAAATGCCTAAGATATCCATTCAACGTACCTCCTGACACATGAGTCGCTGCAGATATTGATCGGCGATGTTGGACCAATTGAAGCGTTCCATCGCCCATTTTTTCGCCGTTTCGCCCAGTTCCCGTCGCCACGCCACATCATCACGAAGCCGTGCCAACGCGTCGGCAAGAGACTGAGCGTCGTCCGGTCGAACCAGAAGGCCGGTTCGACCATGATGGAGGATGTCGGGTATGCCATCCACATCGGTTGCAATTACCGCCTTTCCACATGCCATTGCCTCGGCAATGACCAACGGCAAACCTTCAGCTCTGGAAGGTAACACAAAAAACATACAGCCCTTCATCAGGTCAAACACCCGCTCGTGTGGCTGATCCCCCAGGAAGTGTAACTGTTTATGAACGCCTGCCTGTTTCGCCACCTGAAGCAGGTTGCTTAACTCAGGGCCATCACCTGCGATGACAACATTAAGGTCCTCTCCACGGTGTCGCATTAACTTAAGCGCGTCAATGAGAATATCAAAGCCTTTCCGATGAATCAGCCGACCCGCACTGAGGACATATGCGTCCGGGATTCCCTGAGGAATCGAAGGACCGCGATTGCAATCCGCCCATCGAAGCGGAGCGCCGTTTGGAATCAAACAACTCGCTTTCTTTTTCAGATCAGGAAAGACGTGAAAGACTTTCTTCAGCAAGCTTTCTGATACAGCGATAATGCAATCCGAGGACTTCAATAGCCAATGCACCAAGCGACGCTCCACCGAAGACCAGGTATGGAGTTCGTGTGCATCACTCCCCTGATAGACGACGAGGAGTTTCCAAGAACAGAGCCGGCGCAAAATGCCGAAATAGAAACAGGGTGCCAACGGATACTGAATCACCACGCCTTCTATACTCCGTCGCGACAGGAATCGGTACAATCGATACAGCGTCGCGGGCAACATGATGAAGAAGGCAGCGCATGCCCTTAGCCGATTCACATTCGACACAGGTAGCCGCAAACACATCTCATATACCGGCACACCGTCCCTATCGTTGATCAATGATGGATTATCGCCATTGCCGGTCACGAGGACCGTCGTTGAGTGTCCTTTATGTAGAAGCTCGCAAGCGAGCATACCAACGGCAGACGTTACTCCGCCCGTGTAAGTCAAATCCCATGGACTAACGATCAGGATGTTCATCAATGCCGCTCAGTAGATCGCCCGGTGAGCACAGAGCGTCTGTTCTGAAGCGATGGACGCAGGTAAGCTTTTGCCAGATCGAGGTATAAACCAAACTGAAAGGGAGATTGCTGGATGAGGCCGGCAATTCGCCGC
This sequence comes from Nitrospiraceae bacterium, assembly GCA_035250505.1. Classification (GTDB taxonomy): domain Bacteria; phylum Nitrospirota; class Nitrospiria; order Nitrospirales; family Nitrospiraceae; genus DASSBQ01. The sequence goes on from DATFFC010000052.1 coordinate 61,036, forward strand.
CGGGCAGAAGTCCCTCGGCCTTCTATGCTGTCGATATAAGCCAACTCCCGCTCCGTATTCCGCAGGCGTTCTTCCGCGATACGGAGGGCCTTAGTATCGCCCCCGTTTTCAAGAATGGTTTCTTTCAGCAAACGGCTATAAATTGCTTCGTAATCTTCCAATAGACGTTTCGGGTTGCCCATAAGGCTACCGCTTCTCCATCTGTACTTGCCTAATGGCTCCGCAATATACCCGACCACCCATCCTTCAAGGACGATCCGTATCCAGTGCATGTAGTCTTGTGCCACAGGCAGCCGTTCATCGAAACCCCCTATCTTATCGATACAGCTTCGTCGTTCCAGTACAGTGAGAGTTTGGATGTGCGATCGCTGCAATAGGTCGTATCGGCAGTCGCCTTGCGGCACTGGCCTGCGAGTGTCTGCGTTGAATTGCATATGAATAATCTGATCATGCTCGTCGATCACACTGACTTCACTATGTACAAAGCCGCAGTCAGCATGGGCATCAAGAAATGCCGTTTGGCGATCCAGCTTCTGCTCATACCACATATCATCCGCATCAAGATATGCTATGAACTCACCGGTCGCGAGACCAAGTCCATGGTTGCGCGCGGCGGAGACTCCCCTATTTGTTTGATAGACATATCTAATCTTGTCCCCGTAACCGCCAAGGACATCCGCGGTGTTGTCGCTCGATCCATCATCGATCACGATAACTTCATAGTCCCGATAAGTCTGAGCCAAAACACTGTTGACCGCCTTACCAACGTAGGAGGCGCAATTAAATGTCGGGATGATGACGGAAACTCTGGGCACAGGTCCCCCCTACGAATTCACCAAGTCCCTATGGGCTTGCATAGATTCATCGCGGTTGGAACATGACCAAGGTTTGATCTATGGCTTTGTCCCAGGAGAACCAATCCTCGCCAAGCTTCTCAACCCCTTCTTTTAAACGTCGATGGAGTGCTCGGTCATCCATAAGTTGCAAAATGGATCGTGCAATGGCTTGGCTGTCTTCCGGTTCACACAAAAGGATGTTTGAGCCATCGATAAATGCGCTGTCCGGCAAAGGGCCGCGGGTGCCGATAATCGGCAAGCCATGGGCCGCAATTGAGGCGAGGGAACTGTTGTTAAGTTGAACCCCCTGGAGAAACGGCAAGACCGCGATATCCGCCGCATGCAAGTAAAGAGACCCTTCTTCTTCGTCGGATTTGACCGGGCCGGTCCATATTACGTTCTGCTCAATATGGAGCAGGCGTGCCATCTCCTGCATTCGTTCAAAGTAATCGGCACTTCCCTCCACTTTGAGACCGACCTTGCCTCCAATAAACAGCAACTTCACGTTCTTGCGTTCAGCCTGCACGAGCTTGAAGGCCTGCAGCAAAAATTCGATGCCCTTTGTCCGGTACAGGTAACCGAAGAACGCGATTACAAAGTGCTCTTCTTTCAGACCAAGCTTTCCACGCCCTCGCTGTCGCGCGGCCTCCTTCCTTGGGACAACACACATATTGGGAGGAGGAGGTATTATGCGGATCTTGGCCCGTACCGCCGGCCATTCCTCCGTCAACTTTTCCCGGTGACGTTCGCACAGCGCAATGATGTAGTCACTATCGCGCAGCAACGTCCCGGAACTGTACGCCACATCCTTGCCTCCGGCCCACATCCCTACTAACCTCCGAAATATACGAGCCGTCAAAGAGGTCTTCGATGGATCGGCTCCAACAAACGCACTTTCATAGCGCGTCACGACGGGTATCTTAGGAAACAGGCTCTTAATGACGGTGACGGCGAAGGTGATCATCGGGTGAAAGTTGTACATCAGGCCGATATACATTACGTAGACCGCTTGAGGGGCACACCGCTTAATGAAGGAGCGCAGTTTGACTAACTCCCACCATGACCATTCCCGCATGATGGGATGTACCTGTATGCGTGGATCAGCGCTTGCTTCATTGCCGCATGAAGTCAGCACATGGATTTCCATCCCCCGCTCGGCGAGGTGCCTGCATAAATGATATGCATTGGTCGCTTCCCCAGCCTGCATGGGCGGGTAAGCTGCGGAGATCACAAGAATTTTCATAAATGGGAGGCCGCCTCTTTTCGTTAACTCCGAGAAAGAGAAGGCCGGGTAATCCACGCGCGATGAATCTCGTTAAAAATTGTTTGAAGATCCTTCGTAATGTTCCAGTTCGGGTAGTGTGCCCTCATCTTCGAAAGATCGCTGATATAACATATATGGTCCCCTTCCCGATTCTTGTCGACATACCGGTGGCTGCTCGGTTTCCCTGAAATCGAGTGAATGATGTCGAAGGCTTCAAGGATTGAGCAGCTATTCCGGCGTCCGCCGCCCAAATTGTACACCTCCCCACATCGAGGAGCCTGAACGAATTCATCGATAAAGCGGGCCACATCGTATGAGTGAATGTTGTCTCGCACTTGCTTGCCTTTGTATCCATAGACGCAGTATTCGCGTCCCTCCAGGTTGCATTTGATCAAATAGCTTAAGAAGCCATGTAACTCGACCCCGGAATGATTGGGACCGGTCAAACACCCGCCTCGCAGACAGCATGTTTTCATGCCAAAGTATCGTCCGTATTCTTGTACCATGACGTCGGCGGCGACTTTTGAAGCCCCAAACAGAGAATGTTTGGATTGGTCGATGCGCATGCTCTCATCGATGCCTTCGAGACGTTCCGGATCCGCGTAATCCCAACGCTTGCTCTGCTCCACGAGCGCCAATTCGTTCGGTGCATCACCGTACACCTTATTGGTAGACATATGGACAAATACCGCATCGGGAACGTACGCCCGTGCAGCTTCCAGCAAATTCATGGTCCCTACGGCATTCGTATCGAAGTCATCAAATGGAATCTTTGCGGCCAAGTCATGAGAAGGTTGGGCGGCAGTGTGCACGATGACTTCAGGCGATAACTCCTGCATGAGCGCAAGTACACCCTTCCGATCCCTGATATCCAATTCGTGATGCCGAAACTCTTTCAGCTCGGCCTCCAAGCGGTGTTGGTTCCATCTGGTATCACCGGTCGGCCCAAAAAAGGCCGCACGGCTATTGTTATCCACACCATGGACTTGCCATCCATTCGAACAGAAGTAGGCACACACTTCCGAACCGATAAGTCCCGATGAACCCGTCACTAGCATACGTCTCATGGCACTATGCTCCTGAATTTACGCTCCAATATGGCGATACGCCCACTTTGCTGTTGAGGGCCGCTCACACCGGCATCTTGCGCTGCGTCAGAATTGCACAACCGGTGTTTCAAACAATCATGACTCACCGGCAACATATTAGATTCTTAATGATACGAAAATTGCGGGCGTCACCGTCGACTAAGGAAGCAGAAACGGTTCCCAGAAACCCCGGTCATATCGTGTCCACGCGTGACACCCGAACGGCAGTTTACGCTGGTTCAGTTCATAGCAGAGCCTTGGAGCCACTTCAAAAGCAAACCGAAGGCCCACCTCGAAGGACGCCACCTTCAGCTCAGGATAGTAATGAATGGCTCGATCCGACCAGAAGTGATCTTCATTTCTGGTCCCATCGCCGCGCAGATGCCACTGCGCCATTTCATGTCTGGCGTTATTGAATGGCAAGAGTCGTTTTGCAAACTTTCGAGGCCAATTCAGCATCCGGACATGCGCAGGCTTATCGGCATACAAGGCGTGCCAATACTCATTTGGATGAACCCAATATCTCTCGGAATGGAAGACTTTTAGGAAGGTGCTGATCTTTCGCAGCGACAACCCGCCGTTGCCAACACGGGGCCGCCTGACCCAGGGGCTGTCATCGCAGGGAAACCAAGGCGGCCCGATATAATCAAGGTCTGTCTCGCACCATTCCAGCAACTGATCGGAAAACACAAGAGCGTCCAAATGATAGATCAAAAGATACTTGTACTCCTGAAAAGCCCGGTAGAAGTCTTCGGTCAGCATTAATCTCGTATAGGCTTCGACGCTTCCAAAATATTGATTACCGAAAGGTTTGCGCATGCAGCCGGGGAGGTTCACATCAAGAGTTTCAGGCACGACGAGATACTTGTCGAAAGCCTTTAGATAGTGCGACAGGTGTTTGAATGAGACCTGCTCGTCGGCAGTCAACTCTTTACGATTGTGCATTGGTATTGCTATCGCCACGGACTTGGACGGCGACAAGTTCTTGAGAGCTTCTTTCTTTCCGATCGTCATGATTGACTTCGTTCTTGCAACGATCAAGTGATTGAAACCCATCGCCTCAACCGACACAGGTTCGTACCTTCTCCACTCCTACGGGGTGACATTGAAGATGCTGACTAAGGGGAGCATTCGCCATTCCGTAAACAATGAACTAATGACCTAAGAGGACAGCCGCCAAAGTCCGGAACGCTGGCGGTTTAAGACGATACGGAGGTTCCCTCCGACAAAACCGTTTGTAAGGCCTTTCTGAGCCCGTGGGGAGTTCCTATGTCAATGTATGAGCCGGTCGAGATTGTGACGCTTTGGATGTGCAGTCCGTGCTGAAGCCCCGCCTTGAGCACATGGCCGACGGACATCTCCTCGACGGATGAAGCCTCTTTGTCGGCTACATCTCGAAATGCGGCATCCTTGACCATAGGACCGCCTTGTAAGTAGTCATGCATGAATCTGGTGAATGCCGTCGACCATGCAGCACAGATCCATGCAAAGCGCAAATCCGTTCGATCAGGTTTAAGATCAATGGCGACGACCCTTCCGTCCTCCTCGGTCTGAACCATATCCATTTGCCGATAGTCACGAGTAGGAAAAAGGCCTAGAACCACATCAGCTCGGGTCGTCTTGTGTTTTTCGAGCAAGTGTATGAAGACATCGTCCGGCTGAAACAGAATATCCGGAAACCCAAACACTACTCGGGCATGTTGGACGAATGGAAAGGCTTGGTCTACCGAATGGGGAGGCCCTAATGAGCTCTCCACCAACAGATAGGCAAGATTCATATCCACGAATGAACCACTTCCGCAATATTCGGGAATATCCCATTTTCCATGTCGGAGAATGATGAATGCTTTTTTGGCGCCCCCTAATCTCATCTTTTCCAGCAAATAATGACAGACGACCTTCGGCCGGACACCACCTGCCTTGTCGAGATGTGCCAATCCGAGCGGAAATATCTCCTTACTGCAGGGCAATGGTGTTATGCGCGCAGCCCTTCCTGCGGAAGGAATTACCGCGATAATTTCGCAGAGATCCATATCGCTCGCGGGTGTATAAGCCATGGACGTAAGGAATGGGATTTTTGAATCCCAGCCTTAACCCTTAAAAAACCTGATGCTTCAGGATCTGTTTAGTCAAGGAGGCACAGTGATTACTGGACGGCAACGACGATCCTACGACGATTCCGGTAATTTGCCATGCCTGGTCAGGATTGATTTCATTAATGCCATGTAACTGTCGGCAAATTTTTCACGCGTATAGGTCGTTCGCACTTTTTCCCATGCTCTCATCGATCGCCTTCTCAGTTCAACAGTCGGCATGTTGGCTAGGGTTCTAACTCCATCTCTTATGTCGTCGATCGATGCGCTCTTTAAGAGAACGCCAAAATCGTCGACGTCAACGGACGATTCGTAATTTACGATCGGGATGAGGCCCGCTCCCATTGTCTCAAGCACGCACGCCGCTCCTGACTCAGAACAGGATGTGAACACATGAGCGACGGAGGAATCCAGCAATCGCTTAAAATCAGGACTTTCTTTATGCATCCAGCCTTCTAACTTGATATTGGGTAGATGGTATAACTCCTTCCGGTACAACCGAACGAACTCCGGCTCATCTTCAACGGGTCCCACGATGGATAGGCGATACTCCGGTAGGCCGGCAAACGCGTCGAGCACTAGGTCGAGGCCTTTGTGCACCATCCCCCGGCTCGCAAACCAGAGAAATTGCTTGCGACACTCGTCGAAGTCTTTCTCATTCGGCGAAGGCCACCTCGCCTCTACGGTAATGGGTAGACCGTAGACCGGTTTCTTCGCATACCGATACGTCCGCATCGTGAATTCATTTCCACACGTCGTAATATAGTCGGCAAATTCAGGCCCCAAATTCGGCCGTTCGAATCGGCTCGGCGGGATCGTCACACCCCTGCGTTCTTGAAGACTTAAGGTGCGGTTCATCTCTGCAGCGTTGTGGAACACGATATGAGCCGTGTCGCAATGAAGGATCTTGATGCAATCTCGGTCCAGATAGGGGTCCAGTCGCTGCAGATTGAACCGAGTATCCACAATCACTTCGTAGCGCTTCCACGGAATGAACCGTTGATTCTGAGTATGAATGACGTCCACGTTGAAGCCCAAGTCGAGAAAGGTCTGAGCCATGGCAATCGTCTTCCAATATTGCTCATGACTGGTCGGAACCGGCAATCCACGACGCATCATGATAAGCCCTTGATTCGCATAAGAAACCAAAACATTGCCTCTGGCCCGGCCGTTGACCCTAAGCGACACAACACCACCGTAGAGCTGCCTTTTGGTGTATGCCAGGGAAGCCCACGCCTCTCGCAAAATGAGGTAGAGCTCGAATCTCTGCAAGTAGCGCTTGAGACGGGCTATCACGATCGGTGCCACCCTTCTGGCACAAGCCACCACACCGGCTGCCAGCCATCCACAAGCGCGATCCATTGCGACGTATCAACGGGATGGGCATCGATGTGATGCATGCCCCCTAAGTTCCATGTCCTTAAGCCCGGCCCAAGGATCGAGCCCTTTGCCATTGGAGACTCTCGATAGGTGCGAGTGGTTAGCTCCAAAATCTCAAAGGCTCTAATACGGGTTCCATACATCGGAAAGCAGTCTTGTGCAAATCGAATCAGGCGGTTTTGCCATAGAACGACTCGACCGGCAGGACGGGCGACATGCGGATCATCACGCACAACCGGTGATGCGGGGTGCTCATTCCAAGGTCCCTGTAAATCCATGGAAAAATATAGCCGCAAGGTATCGTGTTTCAGATCGGGACTGGTCTCGGAGAACAGCCACCATAAGTCCCCGTAGCGCAACAGAGAATTGTCACTGAAGCGTTGTCCGGAAATCAGGACATCGGTGCAAGCCCACTCCGTCGGAAATTGGCGAGATTCGTAAAGCCGGACACTCTGGGCCTGATGAGTCTCCGGAATCATGTAATAGCGGCCGTTCCACTCGAAAACGTAGGGGTATGACAAATGAAACGGCTCCCGCAATACGATCTTCTCATATTTCCACGTGACCGCATCTTTGCTGGTTGCCAATCCGATCTCGCCCTTGGCGGCATCGTAATTATATACTTCAAAAAACATGTACCAGGTGTCCCGGCGACGGACCATGAAAGGATCGGCGACAAAGAGCGCCCGGACATCGGATACGCAGTCGCGAGTCAAAATCGGATTTTGAATGCCCCGTGTGGGGCCGACAGTACAGGGCGACGAACCTTTATAGAGACCGATCGACCAAAGATGGTATACCGCATCCTCTGGGCCCAGTAATTTCCCGCTTAGTGAATGAGGAAGCCCGTCGCGGATCATCCGCTTGAGATGCCATTTCACGACCTGCATCGACAATGCTCAGAAGGTCCCGGTTGCTTGAAACCTGGCGGCATACCAGTCAACTGTCTGTCTCAATCCTTTCTCCAATATGGTGCTGCATTCCCACCCTAATTGTTGGCGGGCCTGTTCCACATTAGCCACCCGAATCGGTTCCATCGGCCGGTCCGATATCGCGCCGAACGCCGGCTTTACATGAACTCCCATCTGCCGCACGAGAATTTCGACGATCGATCGGACTGAAGATTTAGTGCCCGATCCCATATCGAACGTTTTTCCTTCAACATCCGGTGCTTCCCCGGCGGCTATGAAGCCTTGCACAACATCATCCACATACACCCAATCGGCTTCCCACAACCCGCTCGTCAGCCGCGGGACTTCTCCCTTCAGCAGAGAAATGATTACTGAGGGGATCAGTTTCTTAGGATGTTGCCCGGGGCCGAAAGTCATGAAGGGGACCAGGATAACAACAGGCGTACCATACAGAGAATGAAACATCCGGCCATACCCGCTGGCCGCCCACTTCGCGGCTGAGTAAGGAGAACTCGGTGTTTGATGCGCTTCCTGTGAGCTTGGTTCCGTCAGAGATCCGGCCAGGATAAGTCGGCGACAACCCAATTCAGTCGAGAGGATTAACAGATTTATGGTACTGACAAGTAGACTTTGAAATGTCGGCAGCACAAGATCTTTGCTCGGACTTGCGCCTACCGAACCGGCCAAATGATAGATCACTTCAGGGCGGTACTTCGACAGCAGCGCACGTCCTTCATCGAGGGAAGACAGGTCCGATCGCCACCAAATCGGCCCGCCTTCTCGAATAGGGCGACAAGCTCGCGAAGTTGCATGGACTTCCGCTCCAAGGTCGCATAGACGTTGGCACAGATGGGATCCGAGAAACCCGCTTCCTCCGGTCACCAATACTTTTCGATTTTTCCAATAGTCGCATGTATTCATGACATCTCATGAGGGGCAGGCCCTTGGGCAGCCGGTTTGTACATCACGTCTCCCACGGCCCCTGTCTCGTCGTCATAGCGCGCGATGATGTCCTCCGGGACGTGAGTGAGGTCGGTCGTCCGGAGATAATCCCGCATCGTGGTGCCGGTACACTCTTCGTCAACCCGAGGAGCGCCGTTATTGGCGATCGCGTCGTCTAAGTGCACCGCCCTGAAGTCGATGCTAAACCGCGTTTTCCCTGATGTGTTGGGGACACTGGAATGCATTTGAGCACCGGAGAACAAGATAATTCCGCCCGCCGGCACTATCAGGCGGATTTGCGGATCAAGATCCAGCGTCTCAGTCGCCCGAGGGAGAGGCCTGGGATCTTCTTTCAGATATTGTGCGACATGCCCTCCACGGTGTTGCTGATTCCAGACATAGTAATTGTATCCTCGGGAGGTGTTCTGAACGGGACGATTCCAGTAGCGGGGATGAAACGCCATCGCGTTATCGGCTTGAATATTAAAGATTGGAATCCACCAATTGATCTGGAACATGGGAGCCGAGTACCAGGTGTCGCGGTGCGGATGCCAGGCATACGCGATTCCGGTGGTCAAATAGTTATCACTGGTCGAACTCCGCATTTTCGGCACATCAAAGTACGTTTTTTCAGGGTCACATCCCATTTCCGCGAGCAAGGATTGAAGATGCCGTTTGGATTCGGGATGATGAATGAAATCCGGCTTTAGTTTGCCCAAGATTTCCGCATACACCTCCACCGGCAGATGGAACTGCGCGGTTTCGGGATCATGTGGAGCAAACGCTTCTCTGATCAGGTCTTGAGCGAAGTGGATGAACCGCAGAGAACTCGCACGCGGCGAGTACACAAACAACTGTCCTTCAAACAAAAGGCGCCGCCGTTCATCGTCACTGACATCCGCATCCAAATACACGGCATTGTTCATGCTGACCTCCTCGCGCCCAAACGATGCGCCGGCTTCCGCGTTCAATTCAAGAGCCCGTGCTCCGACAATGCACACGCAGCCGAATAGATTGACTCAAATGACATCTGCGCTCTGTCCGCAATATCCAACAAGGAGTGACGGCCGTCGGCAAGGTTCAAAACCCATAGGAGAGCCATTTCCCTTAACGCCCCTTCAGTCTGTCCTGCAACGGCTCGATACAATCCGCGTTTTCCCAATTGCGGCTCACAATATGGATTCGTACTGACCGGCGTTCTATCATTCTCAAGGACGAAAAAGGTCCTCAATGACAAAACCAACATCTCCCACATGGAGTCTTCATGAACGAATTGCAAGTCATCCGCCGACGTATGATATTCGGGATATTCGCCGTGCGGGGTCCTCATTAAACAGCCGACGGGAAGGTTAAAGCCGGGCGAGCAATACTGTCGTTCGTCGTACCCATACGGGAAGAAATCTATGACCTTGTATGGCTGCTGTTGGTGATGGAGGACATGAGCCATCGCACGATCAATCGAAGCATCCCCCCTGCGGCTTCGCTTATACGTGATTCCACCGGCGTCTCCTACCCCCGTTAAGACAAGTCCGTGTCGAATCCGATCTATCCGGTCCTGGTTCATCGCAAGCCAAGTGATCGAGCCGATTGTGCCCGGCACAAATAGAAATCGATACGAGAATTTTCGCGGCATGCCTTCTAACGCCCGGCCTAGGAAGGTCGCAACGGCTATGCCGGATAAGTTGTCGTTGCAGAGTGAGGGATGGCAGCAATGCGTAGAGATAAGAATTTCCTCGCTTGACTCGCCGGGCAGGAAGCATTCCCCATAGGTAAGATGGCCTGGTTCAAGCGATGAATCAATACAGACGTCGTATTCCGCCTCAGGCAACTCCTTCAGTTGCCGATGACTCAGGCAGAATCCCCAGTTCTCTTTATAGTAGGAGGTCCTATATGGAATCCACTCCGGCCTATCGGGCAATGTATGAAGATGCTTCTGCAATTCTTCCAGTCGCATTCGAGCCTTTACAGGAATGCTATAACTCATTACATGCAAATTGGATCGCCGAAAATCTACCACTCTGGTTCCGTCCGGGGCGGCGATGTAGGCATCACGAATATTCCACTCCATCGGCACGGTCCAATCGAACACCGGCGTGCCACTGGGCACCTCACGCATCTCCAACGGCAAGTACTGCCTGATGCCGCGCAAGGTCTCCCGAAAGCCGTTTCCGGTGATGCTGCGGCAAATCGGGTATAGCGCAGTGATCATGTCCCGCATTGCCGCCCCGGTGCCCGGCCCATCGACAACCCGTTGGATCTCCGCGAGATTCATGCGCCAGCCTGACAAAAATCCGGATAGGAAAGGTCTTTCATGGAAATAGTGCGGGTGGCCTGAGGCCATGGGATCCTAAAAGCCGGATCATCCCATCGAAATCCCCGCGAAGAAGCCGGAGAGTAGAAGTCGGACATCTGATAAAACACCTCGGTGTTGTCTTCCAGTGTCTGGAAGCCATGTGCAAATCCTTTGGGCACATATAACATCTTGCGGTTCTCCGCTGAAAGAACGATCGCCACATGGCGCATATAGGTTGGTGAATCACGACGTAGATCGACGATTACATCATGGATGGCGCCTCTCGTACATCGTATCAATTTGGTTTCAGCATGCGGATCAACCTGATAGTGCATGCCGCGCAACGTCCCCCGTTTCTTATTGAATGAGATGTTGCATTGCACAATCCTGTCGTCGAGACCTTGGGCACGAAACTCTCTCTCGCACCAACTTCTCGCAAAGAAGCCCCTTTCGTCATCAAGCCGTTCCAGTTCAATGATATACGATCCCGGCAGTTCGGTTTCTCCGAATATCACGGTAAGACTTTGACCTCCGGAATAGGTACGACAAATCGGCCTCCCCACTCTCGGATAAAGGCCATTTGCTGCATGACCTCATCCTTTATATTCCACGGCAATATGAGCACATAGTCGGGCTTCGTCTGTTTGATTACGTCCGGGGAAAGGATCGGAATTCTTACCCCAGGCAGATAGTACCCCTGCTTATATGGGCTTCTGTCGACGGTGTAGTCGAGGAAGTCGGATCTGATCCCGCAGTAATTCAGGAGAGTATTCCCCTTGGCGGGAGCTCCGTAACCTACGATCACCTTTCCATCATTCTTTGCAGCAACCAGGAACGCCAACAACTTGCGCTTTGTCTCCTCAACCCGTTTTGCGAAATGGAGATAATGCTCCAACCGGTCAAACCCGGCCGACGCTTCGCGTTCGCGCAGCTCTACCAGACGCTTGCCGACGGATTTGGAGGTATCGTCGCTATGCTTGGCATAAATCCGCAACGAACCTCCATGCGTCGACAATTCTTCGACGTCGAAGAGGGCCAGCCCATGCTTGTCGAAAATCCGCTCCACCGCAAGCAGGGATAGATAGGAAAAATGTTCATGGTAAATCGTGTCGAACTGGTTCTCTTGCATCAGCCGCATCACATGCGGGAACTCCATGGTGACGACACCTTGGCTCTTCAGCGCGATCTTCAGCCCTCCCACAAAATCGTTTATATTCGGGACGTGGGCCAAGACATTGTTTCCGATCAAGAGATCGGCCTTTTTTCCTCTTGCGGCCAGGGTTCGAGCCGTCTGCACACCGAAAAATTTCACCAATGTCGGGACGCCTTTTTTTTTCGCGACCTTCGCCACGTTGACTGCGGGCTCGATCCCCAGTACGGGCACTCCGCGCTTGACGAAATATTGAAGCAGATAGCCGTCGTTGCTTGCAATTTCAATGACATGACTGCGCGGTCCCAACGCAAAACGTTCGTAAACCAGACCCACGTATTTTTCAGCATGCTGGAGCCAGCTATCCGAATAGGACGAAAAATAGGCGTAGTCACCGAAGATGCTTTGAGGGCTTGTGAATTCTTCCAATTGGACAAGCAGACATTCCTTACATACGTACACATGGAGCGGGTAGAACGGTTCCATTCGGTTCAGTTGCTCCGTTGCGACATAGGAGTTGGCCAACGGCGACATGCCAAGATCAATAAATGTGTGTTCGAGGCTGGCTCCGCAGAAACGGCAGCATCGTGTAGGAGCTGACTGTTCCATTCTCGTCCGACCGGTCTGTGACCTTGTCACTCGCTGGTTGCTTCGTGCCATCCCGACCTCCGATTCAAATTTCGAACTTGCCGCCCGTCCGTTCCACCGTAGAAATCGATTGTGCCGAGTAACTTAAGAGATGCACTTGCTGAACCCTGACCACGACAAATCTTCCGTGAGATGTCCGTCTTGTTTGAGTTGCTTCAACACATTGAGCCGCATGAAGTGTGACTGTCGAAAATCGGAGTCTCGAAAATTCATCCGTTGCAAGCCTTGTATCAAATCTTCAATGGCGGTTCGTAGGTCCACTTGTGGCTGGTAGGCTTTGGCCAATCGTCTAAATTTCTCAAAACTGACACGGTACGATCGTTTGTCCGGCTGAGCATCCCGGTTGATGTCCACCCGAACGCCGGTAACAACTTGGGCGACCGCTTCCGCCAGATCTCTGACCTGGTAATTCCATTCGTCGCTTCCCACGTTGATTGCCAAGAATTCCCCACCATCCTGGCTCGTTCTTCCCAGCGCCCATTCAATCGCCCTCGCCATATCCAAGACATGGATCAGCGGACGCCAGGGGGTCCCGTCACTGAGAATGGTGATGCGTCCGGCGGTGACTGCACTGGCAACGAAATCATTCAGGACCAAGTCAAGTCGAAGCCGTTCGCTCATACCACACGCAGTGGAAAACCGAAGACTTGTCACCCCGAAGCCCGAATCGGCGAGTTTCCCGAGTTCCTCTTCTGCGCCGATCTTCGACTTGGCATAGGCGGTCAAAGGGTTTAACGCCGATTCCTCCGTTTTCTCGACCTGTTCCGCAGATCCATAAACGCTGCAACTGGACGCGAAAATGAACCGTCTCACTCCTCTCTCCCGGGCGTTTCGGGCAAGATGCACCGCGGCTCGGCAGTTGACATCCCACGTGACCTTCTCAAATGTGGCACCCATGGGGTCATTTGAAATAGCTGCCAAATAGATAATGGCGTCGACGCCATCCAGAACGGCCGGGTCGATCGACCGAACGTCTCCCAAATGTTGAACATCGACTCGACATTCCGGCAGGAATGGGGAGGCCGTCAAGCAGGAGGCAAAGTATCCCATGTCATATCCAATAAGCTTAATTTTCGGATAGGATTCGCGAAGACGCCGAATCACTGCCGGCCCGACATAACCCATGTTCCCCGTGATGAGTATTCGCATGTGATCTCCTCATGCCTCGCACATTTATTATCAGACCCCAATCTTCCCAGATCGCTTTCCGTCGTTCACGAAAGAGGCCGGTTCGGAAACGGCCGCATCACCAGATCCTCCATGGAGCTTTGCCTGTCGCCCATAATTCCTCGAGATAGTTCTTTTCCTTCAATGTGTCCATGCAGGACCAGAACCCATAGTGGCGAAATCCCATCATCTGGCCGTCGTGTGCAAGTCGCTCAACGGGGTCCCGCTCCCAGACCGTCTGGTCACCCTCGATATACTCCAACGCTTTCGTATTCAGCACGAAGAAGCCTCCGTTGATCCATCCTTCACCGGCTTCGGGCTTTTCAAAGAATTCGGTTACGCTGTCGCCATTAAACCCAATTCGTCCGAATCGGGCAGGAGAGCGAACCGACGTCATGGTTGCGATCTTTCCATGAGATCTGTGGAATGCAAGAAGTTGTTTCATATCAAGATCCGCTACGCCATCGCCGTAAGTCAGGAGAAAGGTGTCATCGTTACCCAACCATTTCTGAAGTCGCTTGACTCGCCCTCCGGTCTGGGTGGCGAGACCGGTATCAACCAGGTGGACGATCCATTTAGGTTGATTGCCGTCATGGATGACCGTCTTGCCGGTCGAAAGATCAACCGACAGATCGTTATTGATGGCGAAAAAATTCAGAAAATACTCTTTGACCATCTCCCCCTTATAACCCAAGGCGATAATGAATTCCTTAATACCATGCGCGGCATGGATCTGCATAATATGCCAAAGTATAGGTTTTCCACCGACCTCCACCATCGGCTTGGGTCGCAGGACGGTTTCTTCGGATAGACGCGTGCCCAATCCTCCCGCCAAGATAATTGCCTTCATTGTTCTTTCTCCCTCGCACGAGACATACCCGTGCGGACCAAACAAACGTCGTGCCTAAGATCGGTTCGAGATACCGCCGTGATCCTTCACGGCCCGAATCGTAATCACAAGTTCATAATCCCGATCATGGTGATTCAGTTCCTCACGTCGTAATTCAGTTGAGATGAGCCCATGAAGACTGGCCAGTGCCGCCAGAACGTTGCCGTAGGTCTGGATCGTAATCAATTCGGGTCTAAACACTTCAGCGAATAACATACGCGCTGATCTGGACGTAAATCTCCAATACTCACCCCAATTGTCTTCGTCGTAGCGAGCTATCTGGCTGATACCCGGAACAGCGATCAACAGCACACCCCCGGGTTTTAGAATTCTATGAAGTGTACGGAGCGCGGCTCTTACATCATAAATAAATTGGAGTGTGAACGTCAGAATGGCGCAATCGAACGTATCGGAGGGGATATGCTGAGCCGAAGTCAAATCAGCGACGATAGTCGTCACCTTATCTCCCGCCTTCACGTTTAGGACATCGGATCTCGTCACCTTCGCACCGCCGAAGCGCTCAGTGTACCGCCGGTCTCCTATCTCAAGCACCCTGCCGCGTATGTCTTCGGAATATTTAGGCAAGAACAGCTCTTCGGTATAGTAGCGATCAATGGTTTGGCCTGCCTGCCAACCGAAATCACGTCTGATGGGGTGAACCGTTCGTAGAGAGTTATACCAGCTCCAATCCAAGCCCAGCCCTCGTTCCTGATGAAGGAATGTGGCTCGGGATCGCTGATAGAGGTCTTCACCCGCCATATGCCTCAGCACCTTCTTGAACGGCCATGCCAAGGCAGAGACCAGGTGATCTCGAATGTTCATGAACGCGACATTCATGTTTAATGGTGTGGAAATTCAGCAGGGGGTATACTGCGTCGTCCATTTCAGCAACGGACGCACGGCTCCGGGCCATCGGCCGGTGAAATCCCCACGGGCAGTCTCACCGCTTTCACTTTCGTGTACTCGAAATCCAAGAACCCGCGGGACATCGCAATGGAGTCGAAACGGGTCTTCGGTCATAAGCCCCGCCCCAACGGTGACTGTACCTTCTGATAGTAAATTGCCGGGAACCCAAACTGTGCTGACATAACGCCCTACCGGCCTTCGCCGCCTGTACCATTCGGGGTCCCGATCATTCACCATGAAGATGAGCGTATCTTCCTCGCTATGAAAACTGAACTGCGCAACCGGTGTATGACCCGGCTTCATCACATCGTATTCGACCTCTACGGCAATCGGTTTACGAATATCGAATGCATCCGTCACTTGTCCAAGATCAGTTCTGACCCTGACGGCTCGCATACGGACAACGTCGTCTCCTGGACTATCCTGTTGAACCGGCCATTCGCAAGAAGGCTTAATGTGTCCCATGTACAGATATTCGTTCACGACCTCATAAGCCGGCCCCTCTTTAACGACTTCCCCGCGGCTCAGCAGCATTGCTCGCTTACAAAGTCTCGTAATGGCCTGCATATCGTGCGAGACGAGAATCACCGTGCGGCCGTGCTGGCCGACGTCCTCCATCTTCCCCATACACTTTTTTTGAAATCGAACGTCTCCTACGGCCAAGACTTCGTCAACAATGAGGATGTCTGGATCCATGTGCGCCAATACCGAGAACCCCAACCGTACATACATGCCGCTGGAGTAATGCTTCACCGGCGTGTCAATAAACTGGCCGACTTCCGCAAACTCGACGATCTCCTCGAACTTCCGATCAATCTCACGGCGCTTCATGCCCAGGATCGCTCCGCTCATGTAAATATTGTCACGGCCGGTAAGTTCCGGATGGAAGCCGGTTCCGACTTCCAACAATCCGCAAAATCTTCCCGTGATGATCGCTCGACCTTTCGTCGGCTGGGTCACTCGCGACAGAATTTTCAGCAATGTGCTTTTTCCCGAGCCATTTGTACCAATAACGCCGAATACTTCACCCTTTTGGATTTCGAAAGAAACGTCGCGCAAAGCCCAGATCCCTGGGCGTTCGGCAGCATTATCAACCGACCCAAAGACGCGTCTTACAGACTGCTTGAACCATCCGCCGAGAGAGGCGTGGGTGGGCCCAAGATGATATCTCTTGTGGAGCCCTTCGACTTGGACGGCAATATTGCTCATCAAATAATGTCCGCAAAAGTGCGTTCAACGCGCTTGAAGAACATGATGCCAGTGAACAACAACGTACACACGACGCAACTGCTGATTATGACAATATTCCAATCAGGATGCTGTTTGCCGAGTAAGGCCCAGCGGAATCCCTCAATGACGCCGGCCATTGGATTGAGCGCGTACCACGATTGCAGTCGTTCCGGAACCATTGAGGAAGGATAGAAGACCGGCGAAGCAAACATCCACAATTGTGTAACGAAGGGAACCACCGAGGCCACATCACGATATCTTACATTTATCGCGGACAACCACATACTGACGGATAGAGAAGCCGCCAACGCCATACCTATAAAAAACGGAAGCGCAATAATTCCCCACGTAGGCCAAACGTGATACCACAACATCATTACGATGAGGATCGATAATCCCACGACGAAATCAACCAGATTAATGAATGTCGATGCTATAGGGATTATTAGTCTGGGGAAATACACCTTTTTGATTAATCCGCCCTCACTCACGATGCTTAACGTGCTGCGTTCCAGGCTCTTCGCAAAGAGAGTCCACGGCAAAATCGCGGTATATGCGAAAAGAGGATACGGTAAACCATCCGAAGGAACTCGTGCCCAATAACTGAAAACCACGGTGAATATAATGGTGGTGAGGAGGGGTTGCATAATCGCCCACCCGGCCCCTATAGCCGTTTGTGCATAGCGAGTCTTCATGTCCCGCCATGCGAGGAAGTAGAAGAGCTCTCTGAACTCCCACAGTTCCCGCAGTCCCAGCTCAAATCCTAATCCGGCATTAAGAGGCTGGATTACGACCGAGGATATCGTGTGACCACCCGGTTCATCTTTGGATCTGGAATTCATTGAGAAATGAGGCAACTCTTGAAAGATATTTACTTATGAAGGAAGCAAGGATAGGGCTAGACGCGCGCATTCACAGAAAACATGTAGCAGCTTAGAGGCTCCCATGAAACTTCAGTCTTTGCACCTCATCATGTGCCTTTGGCGAGCTACCGCCATTCGACCGGTGCCGCAGAACCGCCGGCACGCTGATCTTGGAGATCTAGACTGGTTAGATCCCCGTTAAACTGCGTTGTCCGCACCCAGACGGGACGGTTCTCCACAAAGAACCGCTTGTCTGACCCTACAGGTTCACGATATTCTCAAGGTCCACAATCAGTTTCGCGCGAAATGAAATCGCGCGAAGTAGGAGGACCGCCCTTTGATAGGGCGGGATGGGTCTTTCAAATATCGCTTCCATGCCGTGCAGCGGCCCGCTTTGTATTTTAACCACCTGGCCGGCGCTGAATGGATTGGCCTGGTCGGTTGGCTGGCCGTCCAATCTCTCACGGATCGCTTGAATGAGTTCCTCATCGACCACCGCAGGGCTCATCCCGAATGAAACGATTCCGTGTACTCCTCGGGCATATTTGACAAGTCTATATTCACGCCGGACATCGAATTTCGCAAACAAGTAACCTGGGAAAAGCGGCTCCGCAGTCAATACAAGGCTCTGCTTAATCTTTCTGGACTCCTTAATCTGAGGAAAGAAGATCGGTATACCGGCCCTGCTAAGATTCGTTGAGGCTATACGCTCTTGGCGAGACTTGCATTTGACCGCATACCAGTACTTACTAGCGGTATCCCCACAATCGACCTCGGCCTCCTCGGTATAAGCCTGGCTCTCGGCAGCCATGCCCGGAGCCGTGGGACCCCTCTCGCTATCAGTCATTCTCACCATTTCAAAGTTCTTCATTGCGCGGGAACCGTCCGAAGACAACACGAGGAACCCATGGACTGATTCTCCCGGCAGAGACTCCTTAGGGGAGCAATTGCATCACAGATAGGCGCAAAGTCAAAATCATTCAAAAGTTTGTTCAATCTCCCCTCCGTCCTGCCGAGATTAAGATAGTGTCGCATCCGTGAAACAAGCGGACCTTCCATACGTGGTTGCTCAGGATCTAATTCCCAGGGATGCAAATACATAACAAGGGGAACATCAGTCGCCGCGATGCGACCCAATAACGCTCGCAACAGAAAGTAAGGGTAAAGTCGAAAATATCCACCGCCCGCGATCGGAATTCCGAAACCAAACAATTTTATTGTTGAAGGCGGCACTTCCCACAAAACGCCGGAGTCCGTTCTTATCTGATGAACATACGGACTCGCAGCCGAAATGCCGTATCGATCGTGCAGGATCGGGAATATACTCGAGTCATACAGATACCCTTCTTCAGCGAGAATAGAGAGCGCCCACGTGGTTTCTTTCATGATGGAGAAACTCGGGGCCCGATATCCATAAATGGGCACTGAGATAAGCTGCTCTAAAATAGCCTTAGACTTTCGAACATCATGTCGGAACGCATCCGGAGTTTGCCCTGTTATCAACTCATGCTGATACCCATGGGACGCGATTTCATGACCCGCCGATGCAATCTGCTTTACCAAGTCCGGAAAACGCTCTGCCACCCATCCAAGAATGAAAAAGGTGGCTCTAGTTTCATGCCGAGCGAGGATATCGAGTACTTTTGAGGTATTCCTCTCGACCCTGCTCTCATACAAATCCCAGTGCCGCCGGCGCATCGGCGACTCAAAAGCGGAGACCTGAAAATGTTCCTCGACATCAAACGAGAGACAATGCTTCGATGACATCCCTGGTCCTCTCCTAATTAACTATCGCGCGCCTTCTCCGAGCAACATCACTTTGATAGTATTCATGACAATCCTTATATCAAGCATCAAGGACAGGTTCTTTACATAATACAAGTCGTATTGCAGCTTGACATGAGAGTCTTCCTTGGATGCCCCGTATCTGAATCTCGTCTGCGCCCATCCTGTAATACCCGGTCTTACAGTGTGCCGAAGGTCATAGTAAGGAATACTATTCCGAAGTTCCTGAACGAACACAGGTCGTTCCGGCCTTGGTCCTACCAAACTCATTTCACCTTTGAGAACATTGACCAACTGAGGCACTTCATCCATTCTCCACTTCCTTAACCAGCGCCCTACCCTAGACACACGGGGATCTTCTGTGGAAGCCCATCGCGCACCCATAGTCTCGGCATCCTGCCTCATCGACCTGAATTTCCAGATCATATAGGGACGACCACGTAGCCCAACACGCATCTGCTTGTAGAACACCGGACCCGGTGTATCCAGTTTGATCGCAATAGCCAGCATCAGGGTGAGTGGAATCAGCATAACCAGACCGATGAGAGCGACCGTGACATCAATAATCCGTTTCAAGACCATGCTGATCAAACGACGACGAAATCCTGTGGAGAAAATGAGCGCACTAGGCTTCAAATGGTCTATGGACAACCGGCCGGACTCTTCCTCATATAAATAGTGCCCGTCGACCACGTCCCGCCCCATCGCTTTCATATCGAGAAGAGCTTGGACCGGAAGAACCGCCCGCCTATCTTCAAGACACACTGCGACGGTATGAATCTGGTGGCGCTCAGCGATTTCAAATAGCTGGTCGTAGGTCCCTATAATGCTGGGATTGACCACTCTCTCGCCAATCCGTGAGGAGTCTTTATCAAGGAACCCTACCACCTCAGTGAAACCGTTCTTCTTCGATATGAGAGTCTGGCAAAGATCTCTGGCTAAAGGACCGACCCCCAGAATTAGGATCCTCCTCTTGAATTTGGGAAAAGAAACCGAAACCGAAATTAACGGCGGCGGCGGCGATGTTGCGGGCTCAAGTTCAATCCGAGGCTCAGATTTACTTGAGCTGTTCATGGTGGGCTTCTCGGTAATATTCTTGTTGCATGTAATAGGGGGTGGTGTGGGCGTCGAGACCGTTCAGTATGATCCCTATATTGCCGGTGTCCCCAAGCGCTTTCAAAGCCTTCTGCACTACGTCACGACCTGTAACGCTAGCCTTTATAACGTAGGCTAGAACATCGGCCATACTGGCTAGAACGTGCATATCCGCCAGGGGCAGGACCGGCGGTGCATCGACAATAATGTATTCAAATTTCTCGCGCAGCTCAGCCAGCAGGTCGGCGATCTCATGCATCTTGGACAGAGTGAGCGGACTGTCGGCCACAGAACCGGCAGAAAGGATCCATGGTCCTAAGTCGCCCATTCTCTGTAAGCAATCCTCCACCGGCTTTACGCCGCGTAAGACTTCCGCAAGTCCAGGCTGCTGCCACACGCCGGCATAAATATGCTGCATAGGTCTCTTGAAATCACAATCGAGAACAAGGGTTCTCCGGTCGAGATCTTTAGCCAGCACATAGCCCAGATTCAAAGCGGTAGACGATTTCCCCTCCCCCATTACGGCACTGGTTACGACTACCACCGTGTTCTTCCGATCCCCTCCCATCAATTCCAGGCGTGTAGCAGCCACTCGGTACTGTTCAGCCACAAAAGACAAGGGCCGCCACATAGAGACCAATTCCAACCCGGGAGTGACATTCGGCAGTTGGCCGGCTCTTTGTTTAATGTTCATTCCCGGGCCCCGATTCAACGTGGCCAGTTCTCGACTCTCTTTCTCACCGTCTGCTGAAAGCAGGGCCGTCGCTCGGCTCCTCTGGGCCACAGCTCTAACACTCTGCATCGTGCCGCCAAATGCACCCTCGTACAGCGGAATGGAAGCGATAACGGGTAACCCCAGCGTAACCTCCACTTCCTCGGCGGAGCGAAAACCCCTGCCCAATAACTCCAGGCCGATGGCGCCGCCGAAACCGAAAGCACAGCCGAGCGCGAGACCGCCAAGCATAACCAACGGAATATTCGGCACCTCGGGAACAATCGGCTTATAAGCAGGGTCTACAATGCTGAACTTCGCACCCTTTCTCCTCTTCTCCAGATTGCCGGCGATTCCTGCACTCAATTTCTTGTCCAGAAGTGATTGATAATTCTTTTGCAGATTCTCGTAATCTCGTTCAAGCGTCTTGAGTTTCTGCTCTCGCTCAGGGGTTCTTTCCACCCTTCGTTCATATTGCACCATCTCCGCTGAAATCTGAACCTGTCGCCGTTTGATCGCGTCAAGTTGCAAGACTATTTCTTCCCGTTGCTTAAGCATTTCCGCGTGATAGGGATCGATAGCCCTCTTCTTCGTTTTTTTCCCGAACACCGGCTGCTCCGAATCTTCTGTATCAGGCAGAAGGTCCCTGTACTGCGCCGTCGTCATTTCCTTGAGCTTCTTCATTTCTTCTTTGATTTGGACAAGATCAGGATACGTCTCCTTATACATGGAAGATAGTTCGACGAGCCGACGCTCCAACTCTTTAATGCGAGCAAGGCGTGGATCTCGATTCCGCTTTGTTGACGAGCCGGGAATGTCGCCTTCTTCCCCCGTCTCCTCATAGGATTTTATGGCCTTATCAAGGTGGTCCAAGCGGTTGCTGAGCGTCTGGACCATCTCGTTCTGGGCTTTCATATCGTCCTGCAGCCGATCTAACTTGTGTAAATTCGCGTCGATCTGTTGAGGAAGTTCTCCCAAATGTTGCTGTTTATACTCGGATATGACTTTTTCCTTTACCTCAAGTTCTGCCTTGGCACGGATGATTTCCTGCTGCAAGAATTCTTCGGCCGCGACGACTCCTTGTTCCCGTTCTCTTAAGGTCTCTTCGATAAACAGATCCGCGATTCTGGTCGTGACATCCCGAGCCAGCGTGGCATCTTCATCGGCGAACGACACCACAATGAAGAGCTTGTCCTTGGTAGGCTCGACCTTGATGCCTCCTCTGATCGCCCTGATGGCATTTTCAGATGCTTGAGAATCCGGCCGATCCTTATCGTAACCATAGAGGTTAAACTCTGCGCCGACCTGGCTCAGCAACTTACGCCCCATCAAAAATTGACGCACTTCCATGGCCCGATCTTCTAATGTGGGAACGTAATTGGCGCCGGAAATGGGATCACCTTTCACCAAGGATTCCTGAATTTTTGCGCCTTCGACCCACATTTTCGTACCGGAACGGAAACGTTTCGGCATGACAATGCAGATGGTCCCGGCAATGCTGAGCGCAACCAAAATGGCCGAGATAACCAGCCATTTTCGGCTGACGATCGCTCTCCAATAATCTTCCGGTGCCAATACACGGGTGTTCATTTCTTTATCTCCACCCCTCCTGATCCGGACTGGCCCGGCGCGGTGCCAGTCGTTGAACTACCGGAAGAAGGACTTTCCCAGAAGGCGCCTGACCTGAAAAAGTCTCCACGTGGCGAATAGGCATAAGAAATGCCAAGCATGACCATGTGCTTGGACAAACCGAAATCGGAGGCGCCCCCCCCTTCCGAACTACCTGAAAAGTTCAGCCATTGATGAGCCAGGGATGCCTGAAGTGTTCGGGTGACGAGATAATTCAGCATCATAATGGTGCCATAAGAATTGAACGTGCCGGTGTTGATTTGACTCGTAAAGCTGCTATGGGCAAAATTGAATCCCCCAAACGCCGTCAGTCTATCCGTAATCCCAGCCGAGCCATTGAGGCCAATGATATGAGCGTATATTGGCCCCCCTGAAGCCACGTAACTTGGATATACGCCGAGATTATAGTTTAGAGATACGCTATACATACCAGGGCTTGAACTAGTCCCGGGAACTGTAGACCCTGCCAATACCGGTAGAAAGCTTCCTCCTACGACTCCAACCCCTCCAGAAGGCGAAATACCCGCAACCTCGCTTCCCATCGCTCTCAAAAGTGACGAGGCCGAGGCATATGTCACCGAGAATCCGCCCGTGGGAAACATCGTGGCTGCAACTCTGCCTTGATTCGCTGGCTGAGCAGTCCCAGAACTGAACTGATTCACTGGAATAGGTTCCACCAGAGTCATTCCTCCCCGCACCGAGGAACTGATTTCGCGAGTCCATGTCCTGAACCAGTTTAAATTGCCCGTATGCGTCGAAAAATTGCCAAAATTAGCCTGTGAGAACTGTGAGAAGACATATACGAAGCCAAGAGAATCAACGGCCGAGATCCGAGCGGTGGGACCGGCCGACACGTTGTAACTTGTCGTATCAAACGTGAGCGCTTGTCCTGACTGTGGTGTTGTAGTCGGGGTATAGGAACTCCCAAAGTTCAGACTAGAATATGTCAACGAAGTCTGAAAATCTGCAGAAGGAGATAGGGCATAAGAGCTGTTCACACCGATGTTGTAAATAGAAATCCTGGTCCTCTGAGCGAGCAACCCCGCGTCCAGCGGGCTAGATATACCGACCCGGCCTATCCCGCCCATCATTCCCCCGCGCATCATACCCATGCCACCGCCCATTCCGCCCATCCCGGCCATCCCGCCCATACCCCCTACACCAAACGGTGGAGTCGAAGGGCTATACATATACGTACCGAATACGCGCGCCGTTCTCATTCTGGGAAGGTAGCGATTCGCCAGGCGGGAAATATCGATACCGGCTGCTGCATTGAATCCGACATTATCAAGATCAGTGTTCTTAGCAAACTTCTGTATGAGTGCGCCCACCATCAAGTTTGTGCTCACAAGTGAATTGGATTGGGCAAGGGTAATCTGCGGTACGAACATAGTGATAAAGTCGTCTTTACTGAGACCTGCGGGCAGATTATTCTCGTCGGCATAGAAGATATTGGTGTCGTAGATCTCCCGCACTGAAATGGACGGCACGATTCGAACCTGTTGCGCCCCGGCGATCACGGCTGTTCCTTCCACTGAGACCACCACAGAGATGATTAGTAAGATACGAAGGCACCTTCTCGAAAGCCGATCACGGCACGACAATGACATCACCAGCCTTCAAGAAAAAGTTCCCTTCTGAGTTTCTACCCGCAATAATGTCTTCGTAAGGCACTGGTATCTGGATCTGTTTTGGTTGTCCCTGCCCGTTCGGCACCACACGCAGGACGTGAATTTTGTTTCGAGAGGCAAAAGTAGTGAATCCGCCCGCCAGAGAGATTCCCTGAAGCACAGTGGCATATGATTTCAGTGGGACTTTGCCAGGTTTCTGTACCTCGCCTAAAACATATACATAATAGCTGTTCACCTCTTTCACTTGGATGGAGACGGTTGGATTTGACATGAATTCCGCCAAACCATCAGCGATGCGTTTGGCGAGAACATTTGCGGTCATACCTGCAGCTTGAACGTCCCCTACCAATGGCATTGAGATTTTCCCGTCTGGCCGGACAATCACTTCGCGGGAAAGATCTTGATTGCGCCAGACAGTCACCACGAGAACATCTTCTGGGCCGAGCAAAAATTCATTCGGGGGAATATAGGTAAGGTTGTAATCCTGCTGCTCCGTCCCAAACAGGAAGCAACCGGACAAGCTCATCATGAGACCCAACGGTACACAGAGTAATTGCGCGAACTTTGATGCCCTCAGCTTTTTCAATTCCTTACCTCATTATTCCTCTAACACGCTCACCGAGCGATATGACGCTGCTCACCTGGACGGCAGTACAACCATGGTTTCAGAAGGGACTACAATCTGATCGCCCGGTTTCAATTCGATGTTTTGGTCTGAGCCGTCTCGCAATACAATATCGTCATAGCTGGCTTTGATTTTTGTGAGTCCTTCACCGTCCCGTCCGAATCTGAAAACAACGATTTTATTCCGCGCCGCGACTTGGGTAAATCCATGAGCGATGGTAATTGCTTGAAGCAACGTCGTCTTGCTCTTCAGCGGATACTTACCCGGAGAATTGACTTCGCCAAGCACATAGATTTGATAGCTGTTTACCTCCCGAACAACGATGGAGACAGTCGGATTCTCCATATAGGATTTCAACTTCAAAGAGATCTCTTCAGTCAACTGAGCCGCCGTCTTTCCAACTGCGGAGACATCTCCGATAAGCGGCAATGAAATCCTTCCGTCCGGCCTGACCTGCACCTGTTTTGAAAGATCGGCGTTCTTCCATACGGTTATTTCGAGCACATCTTCAGGGCCCATAATGTAGTCAGGGGTAACGGTAAGAGATGATTTTTCGGCTCCTTCAACACCATGTCGTTGGGTAGAGGTCGGTGTGGAAGTCGTGGGAGAAGAAACGGACGGTGCGGCCGCCGCCATGACCGACGAACTCGTGATATGCCAGGCAAGGACTACACTGCCGCAAAGCAAAAGAATCATACTGAACGTACCGATTCGACCCTTCATAAAGCATCTCCTTGATCCGGTAGCCATGTACCCGGTACCCGCTGGGAGGTGAGTGGACTTTCGCATAGTATCCGCAACCGTTCAGCACTAAAACAGGAACTTCAGGCCCACAAAATACGATTCGCCCTCCTTTGTCCGAGAAAATGGCACTTTCCTTGTCCAACGCACCTCGGCCAATGTGGGTGTATCGGTTAAGGTTATCGGAGTCGGCACATGAACCTTAAGGACCTGCTCGATATCCGGCGCCTGATCCATAAGAAGCAGCATGCCGCCGCTGCTGATGTTCACGGATAAGGCTTTGCCCTGTGATGAATGGACCGATTGATGCCCGACCGGAGCAGTCAGTTCGTACAATATAGGTCGCAATAATGCGAACCGCTCGCTGTGTTTTTGGTGATTCGAAATGATTGGCCATTCCCAACCGTGCCTGGCTGTCTCGAGACCGTCTACATCATTAGAATCCCGCATGTCCCACTCCCGTAGTTATAGCATGACGAAACCGCTAAATCCCCACGCAATGTGCACCATAGAGCTCCTTATCATCCTTCTCGATGATAACGGAGTGATCCGACAAGAGCGATGGGATTCTCGATAAGGATAAGGCAGATTATTGAATCATTCGCCGAATATAGATTTACCGGCCATAGAGCTACAATACCGATGAGGTAGCC
Source organism: Nitrospiraceae bacterium (assembly GCA_035250505.1). GTDB lineage: Bacteria > Nitrospirota > Nitrospiria > Nitrospirales > Nitrospiraceae > DASSBQ01. Next base: position 87,567 of record DATFFC010000052.1, read on the forward strand.
TTTCCCCTCTAAAAGCCCTATTTGACTACCTCGAAAGTGTTATGTACCATTTACTAAACAGGCCGTCTGAGTCGGTTTAACCATATCAGAAATAGCTTGATTGTCCATATAGGTCAAGGATTTTATAGGAGGAGAGCCCGATGCTGGAGAATGCAATAGAAAGTTCGGACCCGACAGATAATCTTGCCGATCAGCGCGCCGGGGCCGGGATAGTAGTGCTTTCCTCCTCGATGCAACTCCTGCACATGAATAGGCAGGCAGCTGAACTATCGAAGAAGGTCAATATGAGTGAAACCGGTGGGGCCCCCCCCCGATCGGCCCAAGGAGTCCTGCCGGCTGCCGTGACGCAGCTTTGTTCGGAGGTGCTAAAGGCCCTGCAAGTCCGCACTGAAGCCAAAGATTGGGAACAATTCGAGATCAAACGCATTGCGGGTGATCCGAAACAGCCTATTCTGTTGCGAGGATTTGGATTACCTGATAAAGGCGGCGTCCAGCATGCTCGAGTCGTAGTGACTATGGAAGAATTGGGACGGCGTCAACAATTGAACACCGATCAGGCCAAGGAAAAATTCCAGCTTACGAACCGTGAACAGGCTGTGGTTGAGAATCTTGCTAAGGGATGGACTAATAAGGAAATCGCGAATGCGTTGCACATAACCGAGCAAACCGTGAAGGAGCATATCAAGCATATTATGAGAAAAACTAACTCCACCACACGCACGGGAGTGTTAGTCCAGGTCTTCAGGTCATAGCCTAAGTTGGCCCAGACTGTGTCTGAAATTCCACACTGCTGAAAATAAACCACGCCTGCCTTGGTGCCCGCCAAACCCACTCCTCGTCATTTCAAGGAGTTTCCACAGCCTAACACGCAGGCCCTCGTCTTGCTTACATACCTCCAGGAGGTTGGAGTGAACCCATCTTCAAGACCGGCCGCAACGCTTCTCTTGGCAGTATTTCTCGCCTATCTGCCGGCGTGCCACCTGAGCCAGAATTCAAAGCATGAACTACTCGACAATGAGCAATTTATGAGCGTATGGCAGATGTACAACCGTTGCATCACTTCATCTGACTTGCATTCAGCTCTGCGGGATTCCCTTCAACTGCGGACTATGAGCCGAGCGGAGAATGGAACCGGTGAGTATAAGCTGCAGCCCCCGAACACCCGGCTGGCGGTAGATCTCAAAGCCATGTCGGCTTCATGTACTTTACACGCGGGTGATATTGCGGCGACCAGCGGACTCAATGACACGGCCAGAGACATGTTCATTGCGGTTCTCGACGAACATTCGGAACCGCTGTACGCGTACTATGCCGCGCAAGCGCGTACACGTTTGAGCAAGTTAGGCGCAGGATTACAAGCTTCTCTTCGACTATTCTAAGGAACCCCGTAGCCCCTACCTATTTATCTCCGAGTTCTTCGAGCACTTCTCTGAACAAATCCACGTAAGCATTCGCGGACCGCCTCCACGAATGATCTAACTTCATACCCGTTTTCATAATCGTCAGCCAGACCCGCCGTTTCTGGTAGACGGCCATTGCTACCATCAGCGCGCATAAGAGCGAGTCGGCGGTCGGTTCGGTAAACATGAAGCCGGTCGCACATTTCTCTTTTATGGTGCGAGGGGTATATGTAATGACCGTATCAGCGAGACCGCCCGTCTTGCGAACGAGAGGAACCGTACCATAGCGCAGGCTGTACAACTGGCTCAATCCGCAAGGCTCATAGCGAGAGGGCATTAGAAGCATGTCGGCACCGGCTTCTATCCGATGGGCCAACGACTCATCAAACGCGTCACGGAACGCCACTCGCCGGGGATACTTCTTTGCCAGAGCCCTGAAGTGATCCACATAGGAAGGATCACCGGTTCCTAGGACAACCAACTGAACATCCGACTCCATCAACTCCGGTACAATTTCAACCAACAAGTCCAGCCCCTTTTGAGATGTCAGACGCGCGATTACTCCGATCAGCAGGCTGTCGCTTTCCTCTAGCGCTACTTCCCGCTGCAGATGCGATTTGCATTGCTTCTTTCCTTTTAAAGCAGAAAGCGAATAATGACTGGCCAGAAAAGGATCGGTCGCAGGATTCCAGACCTCCGGATCAATGCCATTGACAATACCGCGGAGAAACATTTTCCGCTCAGATAAGACTCCTTCAAGACCGAATCCAAATTGGCTGCTCTGGATCTCACGGCTGTACGTCGGGCTTACCGTCGTAAGAAAATGGGCGTAAACAATACCGCCCTTTAGTAAATTGATCGATCCGTAGTATTCCAACGAAGACATTGAAAACAATGCACTAGGCAACCCCGCTTTCCAGTATTCCGATCCTGGAAAGATTCCCTGATATCCGATATTGTGGAGCGTCAGTACACTGCGGACACCTGCCAATTCCGGATACGCAGCATAGAGAGTCCTGAGGTAAACTGCACAGAGAGCCGCCTGCCAGTCGTGTAAATGAAGAACGGCCTTTTTGTATGCGCTGCGACGATGCACGACAAGCAGTAGTTCCATCACGGCCCGACAGAAGTAACTGAACCGTTCGAGATTATCGGGATAGTCTTCGCCGGATTCCCCATACAGGCCTTCCCGCTTGAAGAACCTGTCGCATCGTATCGCCAAAATGGTCAAGTGCGCGGACATTTTGGGATACGTCACGCATTCGACCACCGTCTCGATCGGTCCCATTGGAGTTGGTACCGGAAAGCGTGCATATTCTTCGGACGCGTAGTCTTCCAGATGGAGAAACGGATATCGAGGGATGATCAGATAGACGTGGTGTCCCAACTTTGCAAACTCGACCGACAATGCTCCAACTACGTCCGCCAGACCCCCGGTCTTGGCGAACGGGACGGCTTCGGAGGAGACCATGACGATGTTCAGAGGCCGGTCGGAAGACTGTCTGGGCATGCGAGATCGCTGATTAATGATGCGGGGGGGATGTCATTTCAAGTCGCGTCTTGAACTGCTCCTCGTGTTTCCAGCCTTTACCAACCGCGTGGATCGCCGAAGCAGGCATCGCTTCGCGATACACTAGGCGGTCGTCATAGAACACCAGATACCAGCCGCGATCGGCGTAGGCCAGGAACAGGGAGTCGCCTGCTTCAAGTCCCGTTTCCCAGCCTTTGGGAGACTCTCCTAGCGCCACTCTAGACCGGGGAATGAGACTTCCGTCATTCATCGCGAAAAAATGCGTGAACTCCTGATGCATATACGTCGGGTTTCCCCAGGTTTCGACGAAGGCTCGTGGCGTCAGACGCTGGACTTGAAGGTCACCACGCTGAATCAACTGCTTTTGCGCGTCAAGCGTGGGCAGGCTCGAACAGGCCATGAACACGAATAATGGCGACAACAACAGTAAGATGCCGATTCGGGCGCCATCCCTCCTCATCCAATGACCAACTTGCCCCGCTTCCTGACGCGACGCATCTTGAACGATCACAACAGTCTCCTGGACTTGGGTTCCGGCGGCTTTACCGGTTGGCAGATATCACACTGGCACAGGCGACGCAGGAAGGAATACGAATAGATACCTGTATCGTGGCCGTCGCTCCACTTGAATTGTAAGGCATAACGACCGACCGGTTCGGCATCTTGTAACATGATCAACATCGGCACATCATCGGGCTTGAGCCGCAATTCTCCCGTCCATTCATCTGTACAGGCGGCGCACGGGCAATGTTGGCGCAGGAACCGGACGGGATAGACGCTCTTGTGTCCGTCATTCCAGGTCACCCCAAGCACACCCTTCGTGACCCATTCCATATCAGCCGGCTCAAGAGTCACTTGATCCGTCATTAAAACGTCCTCTCGCGCTGAAGTCAGGCGCACATGCGGCGCCCGGCCCTACGTCGCCATCAGATCTACCGCCGGCAGTCGCCTGCCGGCCACCGCCGTCACATAACCCTCGATCGCTGTTTCAATTTCAGATCGCACCTGACCCACGGCATTCAACCTGGACAGGAGGTTCGGAGTTAAATGCAGCGCTTGTCGCAAGAATGCGACACTTCCTTGGGAGAGCGGCACGCAAGTTCCCGGCTGGTGACCGGCGCAAGCGATGCACACCAGTCCGCCGGCGGCGGGAGAGAAATGCGGGACCGTGTCGGGCCGCTGCCGGCCGCAGGAAGCGCAATAATCGGTCTGCGGCTTGAAACCTGTGAGACCGAGCATGCGGATTTGGAATAGCAAGACCGTCAGGCCCGGATCCGGACCGAGAGCCAGCTGCCGTAATCCTTGCTCAAGTGCCTCGAACATGGAGGAATCCGCATCCCTTTCGGCCGAGATCGCCGCAACCAAATTAACTATCCGCGCCGCGGCGGTCATCAATGCCAAATCTTCGCGGAACTTTGAGAAAGGCTCCTGCATGGCCACCTGTGACACCCTGTACAGCGAGTCGCCGGGCTTCTCAAATAAATCCAGATGACAGAGGACAAACGGCTCAAGCGATCCGCCTAAGCGGCTCTTCATCCTTCTGGCCCCGCGGGCGATGGCCCTGATCTTTCCGAAATGCCTGGTATAGCAGGTCACGATTCGGTCGGCTTCGCCCCATTTCCGACTGTGAAGGATAATGGCCGAGGTCTTCAGCAGCGGCATGTGTGTTCTCAGAGTAGAGCGGATGAGCGCATGGCGGAACTCTCCGGCCTCTTTCCACCCGCCCTACCGTCGCCTTTCATCGCAAATATTCCAGAAAGAGCGTCGCCAATGTCAGGTAGATCGCGATCCCGGTAATATCGTTGGCAGTCGTCACGAACGGCCCGGCGGCGACGGCAGGATCCACGCCCACCCGTTTCAACACAATGGGCATCACCGTCGCCATGCTTGTCGAGACAAGAAACGCCGTGATCAACGAGACACCGACCACCATTCCAAGAAATACTTGATGCCACATCCAGCCCACCGCCGTCAGCAGCAAACTGCACGCGATGCCCATCATGAACGCGATCTTCACTTCGCGATAGAAGATCTTCCAGACATCGGTCATCTCCACCAGGCCGGTCGCAAGCCCTCGAATGATGAGCGTCGATGACTGTAACCCCACATTTCCGCCCATCGCCGCGATAACCGGAATGAAGCTCACGATCGCCACGACCTCCTGAATGGTATACCGAAACACCCATAGAATGAAGCCCGACAGCAGGCTGCCGACGAGATTGGTAAAGAGCCAGGGAAGCCGGACTCGCGCCGCCGCGATGCTGGACGATCGTGAAACGGCTTCCTCCTCGATCGCCCCGGCCATCTTCAACATGTCCTCGGTCGCCTCTTCACGAATGACGTCGACTACGTCGTCCACCGTAATAATTCCGACAAGCTTGCCGTCCTTCTCGACGACGGGAATCGCGAGCAGATTGTAACTCGCCACCTGACGCGACACCTCCTCCTGATCCATATCCACGGCGACGCTGATGAGGTCGCGCGTCATGATATTTTTGAGCGGTGTGGCGGGAGGGACGGTCAGAAGCTGGCGCAAGGACAAGACGCCCACGAGCCGATCGTCCTTGTCCGTGACGTAAATATAGAACACCATTTCGGCGTCGGTAGCTTGCTGGAGACGGCGGATTGCTTCTTGAGCGGTGGAGTCCTCCGACATGGAAAAAAACTCGGTCGTCATGATGCCGCCTGCGGTACCCTTCGGATACTTGAGCAGATCGGCGATTTCGGTCGAATCCTCGGTCCGCATCAACGACAGGATCTCTTTGGCGCGATCGGTGGGCAGGACGCTCAGGATATAGGCGATATCGTCGGCTCCCAAGTCCTTGAGCAACCAGGCGACATCGGAGGGCAGCACGTCGGACAGCACCAGCATGATGCTGTCCCCTTCCAATTCACTGAGGACCTGGCCGCGTTTGGCTTCCCCGCGGACCAGCTCGAAGATCTCCCGCTTTTCCTTCGCCGAAGAGAGATGATCGATCACCGTGGCGATATCGGCGGGATGCATGCGAGCGAGCATTTTCGCCAAATTGGTGATCGCACCACGCCGCAGCAGCCGCTGGATCGAAACCAATCGGATATCCGATTTGGCCTGGCCCCCGTGCTCGCGGAGCGAATCCTTGAGAGCTTCTCTCTCCGTTTGACGCGGTCGATCTCCCGCTTGCATCAGTGCCTCGGCTTCAATACCCCAGCTCCGCCAATACCTGCTCGTCTTCCCGCCACGCGTCCCGCACCTTGACCCACATCTCGAGAAAGACTTTCATGCCGAACAGCCGTTCCATATCCTGGCGCGCGGCCGTACCGACTTTTTTCAGTCGTTCCCCGTGCTTGCCGATTACGATCGCTTTCTGCGATTCTTTTTCCACCAGGATGGCGGCGCTGATCCGGGCCAGGGTCTTCGTCTCCTGAAACTGCTCGATCTCCACCGCAACGGAATGCGGAATTTCTTCATACGTGTGTTCGAGGATTTTCTCTCGAATCAACTCGGCGGCGAGCACCCGCATCGACTGGTCGGTGACCATATCTTCCCCGTACACGGGAGCACCTTCCGGAAGAGACGCCACGGTCAGTTCCATGAGCCGCGGCACATTGTCCCCCCGCCGGGCGGAGACGGGGACAATCTCGGTCCATGGATACAGCCGAGCATAATTCTCGATGAGCGGCAACAGGCGCGCCTTGTTCACGAGATCGACCTTGTTGATGACGAGCATGACGGGCCGAGGTTGCCTCGCAACCGCTTCTTGAATATGTTTGATAACGGCACGGTCTCCGGGGCCGGGCTGTGCGGTCGCGTCCACCAGGACGTAGAGAAGGTCCGCATCGTCGAACACATCGAGCGCCGTCCGGACCATCCGGCGGTTTAGAAGATGCTGAGGTTCATGAAAACCAGGCGTGTCAAGAAAGGCGATCTGCGCATTGGGTGTATGCGCGACGCCCAAGATTCTGGTCCGCGTGGTCTGCGGCTTATCCGATACGATGGCGATCTTCTCATCCAGCAGGCGATTGAGTAATGTGGATTTCCCGACATTCGACCGTCCGATGATGGCCACGGCGCCGGATTTCATACATGCCTCAACGCCGAGCCTCATCGGATTCACGGAGCGGGGCCAACTGATACACCGTCTCGCCTTTTCGGACATACCCGAGCCGTTCCCGCGCCAGTTCCTCGATTCGAATCGGGTCGTATTGGACGCGATCGATGTCCGTTCGCAATTCCCCGTTCAAGCGTTGCAACTGCACAAGCTCCTGTTCCAGTTGTTGCGCATGGTCGCGCATGCCGAGATACCGCGGAATTCCCATTTCGCCGAATACCAGCGATCCGGCCATCAAGAGCAACATCAGGAGGCCGACCCATTTCCCCGCGGTCAGGAATTTTCGTCGCCAGTTCAGCCAGTCACGGCCACGATTTGGTTTAATCATCGCCCCGCCCCTTTCAACGGACGGCACGTCTCCCCGGGTACAGTGCCGATGTACCCAGTTCCTCTTCAATCCGCAATAATTGATTGTATTTGGCCACCCGATCGGTCCGCGACAATGAGCCGGTCTTGATCAATCCCGTATTTAAGGCAACCGCGATATCCGCAATCGTCGTATCCTCGGTCTCGCCGGACCGGTGCGAGACGATCGCCGTATATCCGGAACGCTTTGCCAATTCAATCGCCTCCAGCGTCTCTGTCAGTGTGCCGATTTGATTCAGCTTAATCAAAATAGAATTGCCGATGCCTTCCTGGATTCCTTTGGCAAAGATTTCGACATTGGTCACAAAGATATCGTCGCCTACCAATTGCACGCGCTTCCCGAGCTTTTGCGTCAGCAGTTGCCAACCTTTCCAATCCAATTCACTGAGTCCGTCCTCGATCGAGAGGATCGGGTACCGATCAATCAGAGTCGTGTAATAGCTCACCATCTCTTCCGACGAACGCTGGGGACGTTTTTCCGCCTCGAGGACATACTGCCCCTTTTCATACAATTCGCTTGCCGCACAGTCGAGCGCCAAGGCGATGTCTTTCCCGGGACGATAGCCGGCCTCTTCGATCGCCTGCATGATCAACGTCAGCGCTTCTTCATTGGATTGGAGATCGGGAGCAAAACCGCCCTCATCGCCCACCGCGGTGTTCAAGCCTTTTTTCTTCAACAACGACTTGAGGACGTGGAAGACCTCGGTCGCCATCCGCAGAGCTTCGCTGAATCGCGTCGCGCCGACCGGCATGATCATGAACTCCTGAAGGTCCAGCCGGTTATCGGCATGCGCACCGCCGTTGATGATATTCATCAGAGGCACGGGCAGCGTGCGGGCGTTGGCTCCCCCGATGTAGCGATAGAGAGGCTGTCCGGTGTCATTGGCTGCGGCCTTCGCCACCGCCAATGACACGCCGAGAATCGCGTTGGCCCCCAACTTGCCTTTTGTTTTGGTTCCGTCCAAGTCGATCATCGTCCGATCGACCCCCGCCTGATTGAACGCATCCATGCCCAAGAGCTTCGGAGCGATACTTTTTGCCACATTCGAAACGGCTTTGGACACACCCTTCCCCATCCACCGTTTCTTGTCCGCATCCCGCAATTCGATGGCTTCTTTCTCGCCGGTCGAAGCGCCTGACGGAACGGCGGCACGTCCGTGGGCGCCGCTTTCCAGCCTCACTTCGACCTCCACCGTCGGGTTCCCCCGCGAATCCAAAATCTGCCGCGCCCGAATGTCTCGAATTGCACTCATCGTTCGCTCCGAATTGAAAGATAAGGATGGATAAGCACCCAGCTCAGTTTCGCCAATCCGACTAGTATCATCTCACCATCAACTTGATAGCCTCTTTTTCAGCAACTCGTTCACCTTGCCGGGATTGGCCTTGCCGCCTGACGCCTTCATGACCTGCCCCACAAAGAATCCCAGGACCTGTTCCTTCCCGGCCTTGTATTGTTCCACCTGCGTACCGTTCTTTTTGAGCACGTCCTCAATAAGGGACAGAAGTGCCGCCTCATCCGAGACTTGCGTCATTCCTTTCTCCCGAACCACTTCCTCCGGCGCTTTTCCGGTCCGATAGATCTCGGGAAAGAGCTCGCGGGCCGCCTTCAAGCTGATCGTGTCTTGTTCGACAAGCATCAGCAGGTCGACCAATCGCTGCGGCGTGACCGGCGACTGGCCGACGTCCGTCCCGGAATGATTCAACTCCCGCAGCAATTCCCCCATGATCCAATTGCTGATCGATTTCGGCCGATCGAACAATTCAACGCACCGCTCGAAATAGTCGGCTAAATCCTTGGAAGAGGTAATTATCTGCGCGTCGTATTCCGGAATTCCGTATTGAGACATGAAGCGCTGCTGCTTGGCGTCCGCCAATTCCGGCACGGTGCTTCGGAGCTCATCGATCCAGTCGGCGGAAATCTCCAAGGGAAGCAAATCCGGATCAGGAAAATACCGATAATCGTGCGCATCCTCTTTGCCCCGCATGACCGCCGTTTCGCCCCGGTCGATGTTCCACAGCCTGGTTTCCTGCTGCACCATCCCACCTTCGGTCAACACTCTGGTCTGTCGCTTGACCTCGTACTCGAGGGCCTCCCTGACGAACTTGAACGAATTGATATTCTTCAATTCCACTTTGGTGCCCAGCGTCTTTTGCCCCGCAGGCCGCAGTGAGAGATTCGGCTCGCAGCGCAGGCTGCCTTCTTCCATATTTCCGTCGCACACGTCCAGGTACACCAGCAGCTCCCGAAGGTTCTTCAGATAGGCCACCACTTCTTCGGGCGAAGACATGTCCGGTTCGGTGACGATTTCCAGGAGCGGCGTGCCGGCACGATTCAGATCCACACGACTCCCGGCCGCGCCGGCATCATGGACGCTCTTTCCGGCGTCCTCCTCGAGGTGCGCTCGGCGAATCCGCACGCGTTTTCGTTCGGCGCCGACGGCGATCTCGATCCATCCCTGTTCGCAAATCGGCGCTTCGTACTGCGAGATCTGATAGCCCTTGGGGAGGTCCGGATAGAAATAGTTCTTTCGCGCAAACCGGCTCCTTGCCCCGATCGTGCAGTGGAGAGCCAGGCCGGTGCGGATGGCCATTTCGACCGCCTTGCGATTGATCACCGGAAGCGCACCGGGTAAGCCGAGGCAGACGGGACAGGTTTGGGAATTGGCCGGCCGGCCGAATACCGTCCCGCACGAACAGAACATTTTCGATTGCGTCCGGAGCTGAGCATGAGCCTCTACCCCGATGACGACCTCATAGGCCACGCTTATCCCTGCTCGCTTCTCGACTGTTCTCGTTCACGGCGCATCGCTTCACGGCCCGCATCGAATGCCTCGCGCAGCACCGATTTCTTCGACTCCAAATAATCCCGGCCCTGTTCCACCACGTCCTCGATCTGGTGTCCCGCTTCATCCACGAGATCCCGCAGCCGATCTTCGGCTCGTTTGGCGTAGCCCCGCAACATGTCGCGTGATTCTCGGCCCGGCCGTGGCGCCAGCAAGAGCGCCGCCACGGCGCCGATGGCCGCTCCGCTCAGAAATCCCAGCAATACCGCCGCCGATAATGGACCTTGCTCATCCGCCATTGTGTTTTCCTCCTTCCTTCAACCGTTCCTTCACGACCGCTTTCGCGGCTCGGAGACCCGCCATCACACTCGCCATGTTGGCCAACAACGAGCCTCCGGACCCCCTGACGAGATTGTGAACTTGCTGAACCGACTCCCCCACCTGTCCCGCGGCATGCAGCAGGACCGCGGCATGCTCGACCCCGTTGCGCGTCTGATCCGCCAAATCGTTTAAGTTCTGACTCATCGCGCGAAGCTCGGTGACCAGAGCCGGCAATTCATGGTTCATTCTCGCCAGCAACTGTTCCGATTCTGCGACCGTCCTTCGCACCTGAATGAGGAGCGGCACGAGGTACCCGACCATCACTGCGAATGCGACCGCGACGAGAATTGCCGCAATGTCCACGACCATACACTGCACCTCCCTGCCCGGTGATTGATAGGCGGACGTCCATCGCGACGTCCGCCTCGGTCATCGCACGACCGGCTGCTTCAGATGCCATTGCGTCGCCTGCTCATAGGCGTATGCGGCACGCAGAATCGTGGCTTCGTCAAACGCCCGTCCGATCAATTGCATCCCAATGGGAAGGCCGTCTCGTGAAAACCCGCATGGCACCGCGATGGCGGGCAGACCGGCCAAATTGGCGGAGATCGTAAAAATATCGGACAAATACATCTGCAGCGGATCGTTGCTCTTCTCTCCGAACTTAAAAGCCGGTGTGGGGGTCACGGGGGTGACGATAAAATCCACCTCCTCGAACGCAGCCTCGAAATCTTGTTTGATCAGGGTCCGCACGGCCTGAGCTTTCCCATAGTATGCGTCGTAGTAGCCCGCGCTCAGGACATAGGTTCCCAGCATGATCCGGCGTTTTACTTCAGAGCCGAATCCTTCCTCCCGGGTTTTCATGTACATATCCAGCAGATCGTTGGCATCCTTCGCGCGGAGCCCGTACTTCACCCCGTCATATCGGGCGAGATTCGAACTGGCTTCGGCGGTAGCAATGACATAGTAAGCGGCGACCGCCGCATCTGTTGTCGGCAATTTGATCTCTTTAAGTTCGGCGCCCAAATTTTTCAATTCCTCGATACCGGCGCCCACCGCACGCTCGATGTCCTCATCCAGCCCTTCCCCAAAGTATTCCAACGGCACACCGAGCCGCAGTTTCTTGACATCTCTCTTTCTCAAGCTCTTCAGATAGTCAGGAACCGGCACATCCGCCGACGTTGAATCGCGGGGGTCATGGCCCGCGATGGCCCCTAAAAGAATCGCGGCATCGGTGACATCCTTGGTGATCGGGCCGATCTGGTCCAACGAAGACGCGAAGGCGACCAGCCCATAGCGCGACACACGCCCATAGGTCGGCTTCAGGCCGACCACCCCGCAAAACGCAGCCGGCTGCCGGATAGAGCCGCCGGTATCGGAGCCGAGGGCGGCCACACAGGCATCCGCCGCAACAGCGGCGGCGGAACCGCCGCTCGACCCTCCTGGAACGGTCTGGAGATTCCACGGGTTTCGACTGGGTCCGAACGCGGAATTCTCCGTGGAAGACCCCATGGCAAATTCGTCCAGATTGGTCTTTCCCAGCAGCATGTAGCCTTGCTCGCGCAGTTTCGCCACCACCGTGGCGTCGTACGGAGGGATGAAACTCTCCAGCATACGTGATCCGCAGGTCGTCCGGATCCCTTGGGTACAGATATTGTCCTTCACGGCGAGCGGCATACCCATCATCGGCAACGTCTTACGCCAGCCCTTGAGTTGACGGTCCAGCACCTCGGCCTGAGCGGTGGCGGTCTCCTTGCACAGAGCGACATAGGCCTTCAGCTTGGGCTCAACCTGGTTGATGCGCAGGCTGTACGCCCTCGCAATGTCGGCCGCGCTGATCTCGCCCGCGGTAAATTTTCGCTGGAGTTCGGACAGGGTGAGTTTATGCAGGACCATCAGCGTGGAACCGTCTTCTTCACAATGCGATTGCTCCCGTCCACTTGGATGATTCGCGGCGCGTGGCGCTTGATTTCCTCATCGCTGTAGTACTCGTAGCAGAAAATGATGATCTGGTCTCCCACGGCGCCTTTGCGGGCGGTGGGGCCGTTCAATACGATTTCGCCGCTGCCGCGCTTGCCTTTCATGGCATAGGTCATGAACCGCTCGCCGTTATTCAAATTGGAACACACCACAGCTTCATATGGGAGGATCCCGGCCGCTTCGAGTAGTTCCTCATCAACGGTGAGGCTGCCTTCGTACTCGAGACAGGTCTCAGTGACGGTCGTACGGTGGATCTTGGAACGCAACATCTGTCGGAACATCAATCATCCCTCATACGTGGTTCTTCGAGTCCAATTTCACGCCGACTTTTCTCTCTCCGTGAACCACTGGTGAAAAAGTGACGAGATTTACGAATCCTGGAGAATCCGGGGAACACGGAAGTATTGGTCCTGCACATCCGGCGCATTGGCCGTCGCCTCTTCGACCGATAGCGACGGCTGCACGTCATCAGCTCGAGAGACGTTGCTTTGCCCGGACACCGTCGCCGTCGCCGCCACCCCGTCCGTATGAAACGTCTTGAGCTTCTGAACGTAGGCCAGGATCTGATCAAGCTGCTTACCGAAGGCCGCCTTCTCTCCTTCGCTCAATTCGAGTCGGGCAAGCTTGGCGATACGCTCAACTTCTTCTCGTGTGATATGCATCGTATCTGAGACATCCTTTCGGAAACCAGAGGTAAAACCTTCTACGCGGTCCGCAGTGGCCGCCGCTACTCTACCGTGACGCTCTTGGCCAAATTGCGCGGTTGGTCGACGTCCGTCCCGCGTAGCACCGCGATATGATAGGCCAAGAGCTGGAGCGGGATCGTGAACAGGATCGGCGAAAGAAGCGGATGCACGTCGGGCACCGTGAAGACGGCATCGGCGGTTTTTCCTAATTCCCGTTCCCCTTCGGCGACCAGCGCAATCACCGGCGCATGCCGCGCTTTCACTTCCATCAAGTTGCTCACCGTCTTCTCGTACAGCCGATCACGCGGGGCGATGACCACGACGGGCATATCCTTATCGATCAGCGCAATCGGCCCATGCTTCATTTCTCCTGCCGCATACCCCTCCGCATGGATATACGAGATTTCTTTCAACTTGAGCGCCCCCTCCAGCGCGACCGGATAATTGATCCCGCGCCCCAGAAAGAGAAAGTTCCTCTTCTTGTAGTAGCGTTTGGCAATGGCCAAAATCTCCGCCTCGCGTCCCAATACCTGCTTGACGAGCGCCGGCAAGGTCACTAACCGGTCCAGCCAGGCCTTGCCGTCGGCGACCGACAGCGCTCCCCGCACCCGGCCCAGATGCAGCGCCAGCAGATACAACGCAGCGAGTTGGCCGGTAAACGCTTTCGTCGAGGCCACGCCGATTTCCGGGCCGCAATGAGTATACAGCACGCCTTCAGATTCCCGGGCCAGCGTGCTTCCCACGACGTTGACGATCGAGACCACGCGCGCGCCCTTCTCCTTGGCTTCACGCGCCGCCGCCAGCGTGTCGGCCGTCTCGCCCGACTGCGAGATCGTGACAAACAGATCGTCTTTCTCGATGAGCGGATCGCGGTAGCGAAATTCGGACCCGATATCGACCTGTACCGGCGTGCGGACCATTTCTTCCAACAAATATTTTCCGACCAGGCCTGCATGCCAACTGGTGCCGCAGGCGACAATCCAAATCCGTCCCACCTGCGCGAACTGTTTGGGAGTCAGGCCGATGTCGGGCAAATCGGCTTCACCGGTTTCGTAGGAATAGCGGCCGCGCATCGTGTCGAGAACTGTTTGGGGCTGCTCATGGATCTCCTTGAGCATGTAGTGCGGATACCCGCTTTTCTCCGCCGCCGCGGCATCCCACGTCACCTTGGTCTTTTTGCGTCCGAGCGGCCGCCCCTCCAAATCGGTGATGGTGACCTGTTGGGCGGTCACCACCGCCACATCGCCTTCCTCCAAAAAGGTGACATCGCGGGTATGGGCCAGCATCGCCATCACGTCCGACCCAACAAACGAGGCCCCGTCCGCCTGCCCGATCACGAGCGGGCAACCGGAACGCGCGGCCACGAGGGTCCCCGGTTCGCGTTCGGAGATCACCGTAATGGCGTAGCTGCCACGGATCTCCCTGATCGCTGCACGGACCGCATCGGCGAGAGGCAGACCTTTTCTCATGTGCTTGTCGATGAGATGCGCCACCACTTCGGTATCGGTTTCGGATCCGAATTTGTAGCCTTCCTTCTGGAGCTGCTGCTTCAGCGCGACGTAATTTTCGATGATGCCGTTGTGGACCAGGACGCAGCTTTCGGATCGATGGGGATGGGCGTTCTGCTCGGACGGCTTCCCGTGAGTCGCCCAACGGGTATGGCCGATACCGCAGGTGCCGGCGAGGTTCTTTTGTGTAAGCGATTTTTGAAGGTTGATCAATTTGCCGACGCTGCGCCGGATCTCGATTTTTTGCCCCTGGTGCACGGCGACGCCTGCCGAATCATAGCCGCGATACTCGAGCTTGCGCAGTCCGTCCAGCAGAATTGGTACCGCTTCCTCGTTGCCGACGTATCCGACAATTCCACACATAAAGCCGTTTACCTCCGCTTTGTGCGCCGCGCTCCCTTGACCTTCGGGCTTGTCTTGCCCTTCTTGTTGCCGGACTGAACCTGTGCCGCTTCCTGTTGCAACGCGCGGCGTCGGGCGGCCCACCCTTCATTATTGACCTGGCGGATACGTGAGATGGCGAGCGCGTCTGCCGGTACATTTTCTGTAATCGTCGTCCCGGCTGCAATGTACGCGCCTCTCCCGATCGTCACTGGGGCGATGATTTGTGTGTCGCTCCCTATGGAAGCGTCATCTTCAATCACCGTCTGATGCTTTTTCACACCGTCATAATTCACCGTGATCGTGCCGGCCCCGATGTTCACACCTTTGCCGATCCGTGCATCACCGAGATAGGTGAGATGATTGGCCTTCGATCGCTCGCCGAGCTCGGCTTTCTTCATCTCGACAAAATTCCCCACCTTCGCTTGCCGTCGCACGATGGCGCCGGGCCTCAGATGTGCAAATGGTCCGAGATGAGCCTCATCCTCAACTTGCGATTCGCGCAGGACGCAGTGATCAAGAATTTCGACTTTATTTCCAATTATGCAATCAGTCAGTCGTGCACCGGAATAAATCACCGTCTGCTCGCCGATCTTCGTCCGGCCTTCTATCGTGACATTCGGATACAGCACCGTATCCCGGCCGATGCTGACATCGGCATCAATCCACGTCGATGCCGGATCCCGCATGGTGACGCCTTCATCCAGCCACCGCGCTCTGACCCGCTGCCGGATCACCCGCTCGGCCTCGGCAAGCTGCGCCCTGCTGTTGATCCCGAGCCCTTCATCCGGCTGCGAAACCCGCCACGCCGCCACCGGATACTCTTTTTCGACGGCCATGCTGACGATGTCGGTCAGATAGTATTCACCTTGAGCATTGCGAGGATCCAATCGTTCCAGAGCGGGAAACAGAAACGCGCCGTCCACCACGTAGGTGCCGACGTTGATTTCGCGAACCCGCCGTTCCCAGCCGACAGCGTCCTTGTCCTCCACGATCTTCCGGACCGCACCCTCGTGAATGGCTTCGGAAGCAGCCCCACCGGTCCGAATCACTCGTCCATAGCCGGACGCATCCTCCACGACGGCGGTCAACAATGTCACGGCCGCTTTCTGCTCGTCATGCGCGCGCAACAACTGCCGGACCGTCTCCTCGGACAAGAGCGGCGTGTCTCCGTTCAAGATCAGATAGCGGGCCGGGGAATGGTGAATGTCGTGCGAAAAGGCGGAACGAGCCTGGAGCACCGCATGGCCGGTCCCAAGTTGCTGGGCCTGCTTGACGACCCGGATACCGGAGCCCTTGCCGGTGTGGGCAGGCCACTGTCGTTCGAGCAATGCCCGCACCTCCTCACCTTGGTGGCCCACCACAACCACGACCCCGCGGTCCGCCAGCCGCAACGCCAGCTCGACGACATGGACGACCATCGGCAGCCCGGCTACCGGATGCAACACCTTGACCAGTTTCGACTTCATGCGCTTGCCGAGACCGGCCGCCATCACGATGACGCCGAGACCGTGAATGGCACCGGACGGATCTCGGCCTATCGTTTCGGTCGCTTCGTTGTTCATAGGCCGAGTTGTAGGCGATGTCATGCGATGGGAACCCCGGCATCAGGCTGTTTCATCGGCGCACCGGTCATGTCCGGCTTTATCAAGGGAGACAAGGACGGGTTTGGCGCATAGAGGCCGCCGGATACGATCAACTTCATCGCTTCTTCCACACTGATATTGACCGGAATGACCTCGGCCTCGGGAACCAAAAGAAAATACCCGGAAGTGGGATTCGGGGAGGTCGGCACATAGACATGCACAAGGGTTCCGTTTAAATCCTGCAGGGCGCCTTTGGTCACCCCCGTCACAAAGGCAAAGCAGTAATGCCCATTTTTCGGAAACTGGATCAAGACGACACGGCGATAGCTCTCCCGTTCAGCGAACGAGAGGATGTCCATCATCGACTTCAGCGTGGAATAGATGCCTCGAACAACCGGCACCCGATTGAGCACGCCCTCCCACTGTTTTACGATATGGCGGCCGATCACGTTGGCGGCAAAGAGACCGGTGAAGAAAATCAACAGAATCAAGGCGACAATGCCCAGACCCGGCACATATCGCCCGGAGGTGATATATCGGGCCGCCACGTCGCCCAAGATCCCGTCCAGACTCACAAACAGGGTCTTGAGAATCAGGACGGTCCCCCAGATCGGGATAATGACCAGTAATCCCGTGAGAAAATACCGTTTGAGCGAAGCTTGAACCATGGATGACCGAGGGGAAAA
>DATFFC010000053.1:0-13260 GCA_035250505.1 Nitrospiraceae bacterium
TTCCCAGTTTGACCGGATGGCCGAGTCCCTTGACCGTCATTTCCACCGCCGCCAGCGCGGTGATGACATCGAAGCTGTCGATGTACCCCATATGCGAGATGCGGAAAATCTTTCCCTTCAAATGATCCTGGCCGCCAGCGGCGGTCATCCCGTACTGCGTTCGCAGATTCTTGTAGACGGCCTGGCCATCCACACCGGCCGGCGCGGCGATCGCCGTGAGGGCATCGCTGGGCCGCTCTTTCGGAAACAGGGACAGCCCGGCGGCCTGAACCCCCTCGCGCATCGCCCGCGCCAGCAATGCGTGCCGGGCGAAGATCGCTTCGAGGCCCTCCGTCTTGAGGAGGCCGAGCACCTCCTTGAGACCCAATATCAGGGACACCGCAGGAGTGTACGCGGTTTGGTTCTTCTGCTGCGAGTCTCGTTCCTTTTTCAGGTTGAAATAGAACGCCGCGTTCTTCGCCTTGTCGGCCAATCTCCACGCCTTGTCACTGGCGCTGACGAAGGCGAGTCCGGGCGGCAGCATCAAGGCTTTTTGGGAGCCGGTCACGACCACATCGAGTCCCCAGGCGTCCATTTTCAGATCGAGGACGCCGAGCGCGGTGATCGCATCGACCACCAGGATGGTTTCTTCGTAGGATTTGACAATATCGGCAAGCGCCTTGACGTCATGCGCGACGCCGGTCGACGTCTCGCTGGCCTGAACGTACACGGCCTTGATTCCCGGGTCCTTCTTCAATTGATCCGCGACCGCTTGAGGATCAACGGCTCGTCCCCACTCGACTTTGATTTCATGAACTTGGGCGCCGAACGTTTTGCAGAGCTTCGTCCATCGCTCGCCGAACTTGCCCCCATTGATACAAATGGCTTTGTCGCCGGGAGAAAGAAAATTCGACACGGCCCCTTCCATGCCGCCGGTCCCGGACGAGGCCAGCATGAGGACGTCGTTTCTTGTCTGAAACAACCACTGCAGATCCTCGCGCACCTCACCGAATAGCTTGTCGAATTCCGGCGCACGGTGATGAATCATGGGCCTCGCCATGGCCAGCAACACCTCCGGAGGAACCGGTGTCGGCCCCGGAGCCAAGAGATACCGTTTCAACATTGCTCTATCCTCCTCCACCGCCCACAGCAAAATACGAAAGGCGCGTACGCTACCATAGGCCCTATTGGGAGTCAAGGCGCGGACTCGAAGTGTTCTATGTTTTTCAGAGAGTTAAGCCGCTACGGGAGCGGGGTTTTCGCGCCGAACCTCCGTTGGAAAAGTGCCGCGGGCGAACCGTCTCAATCCTCAAACCTTGTGCGTTCTCTCAAATCCTTGACAACACGTCAACGCCCGGCTAGTCTTACTTTGGTTCCCCGCACTTCATAGCTGTTCACCATTAACAAGACGTACCGTCCTATGCTGCAACGCCGCCATGTCTTGCATAGCCTGACCACCGCGCTCTTTCTTGCATTCCTTCCCATTATCACCGGCCATCCGATAGCTGCAGCCGAGAATCTTTCCGACCCCGCTTCGTCGATCCGGATATCGGACAATCCTGTGCCTCCTGTGCCGGAAGCCTTGATTGAAGAGCCGGACGCGTTGGTAGAGGACGAAGAAGCTGAACCGCCCCAGACCGCTGAGACCGATGAACCGCCCGCCGAATCCCTCGAGGCGGCGCTTCCACCGCCGACTCAACCGACGACCGAAGTGCCGCCGGCGGAGGAACTCCTACAGTTGCCGCCGCTCACGGGATCCGCCGCCCGGTTTTCCGATCTCTTCACACCACCGGCCGAGGCGACCGAAGAAGTCGTCAGCCAGACCGAGCAGGGCGATCACGACATTGTCTACAACGTACCGATCGTCCTCGATCCCTCGGTGCAGGGGCACATCCATTATTTCAATACGTCGATCCGCAGCCGGTTCGAACAGTGGCTCGTTCGCTTGAGCCGATACCGTCCTCTGGTCCACAGCATTTTCTCGGAGTTCGATCTTCCGAGCGACCTGATCTACCTGTCGCTGGTCGAAAGCGGCTTCAACCCGTATGCCTATTCCCGCGCCCGCGCGACCGGTCCCTGGCAGTTCATGAAGGGAACGGCCAAACTCTACGGACTTCGCGTGGACAGCTACGTGGACGAGCGGCGGGACCCCATCAAGTCGACGGTAGCGGCTGCCCGCTATCTGCGGGACCTATACGATCTGTTTGGAACATGGCCGCTCGCGATGGCCGCCTACAACGCCGGCGAGGGAAAAGTGATGCGGGCGCTGCAGAAAGCGCAAGCCGATAGTTTCACCGATATCGCAAAGACGCGACTCATCCGGCGGGAGACTCGTGAATATGTGCCGCGATTCATGGCGGCCACTATTATCGCCAGAAATCCCGACCGTTATGGATTCCCTACCGGGGATGCGGCCCCTCACCGGTTCGATGAGGTAGCCGTAAGCCGGCCGATCCATCTGAAGTCGATCGCCAACGTCACGGCCATTCCCTACCAGGAGTTGCGCCTGCTGAACCCCGAGCTCAAACGGGACGCGACACCGCCCGACGGCACCCAGTACCTTCTCAAGGTGCCGGTGGGAACCAAAGCGACGGTCGAAAAGCTCATGGATCGGATCCCGACCTACAAGTTCCCCTCCATACCGGTCAGGAGCACCAGAGTAAAAGCGACTCCCATCTCCGGGAAGAAGTCGGTTGTCGATTCGGGAAAGCGGTATCAGGTCCGCGTCGGCGACTCATTGGAAAAGATCGCCAAGCGTTTCGGGATCTCGGTGAAGGCGCTGAAGGCGAATAACAACCTGTCCGGAGCTCTCATCAAGGCGGGGGATCTCCTCGTCATCTCTCACTGACTTCTGGTTGACGCTTCCCGGCCCTACTTCTTCCGTTTTTCTTTGGTCTTCGCCGGTTCCGGCGATGCCGGCGCGGGAGCTTGAGCCGGGGCGACCGGTTCATCGGGCGCCTTCTTCGTTTCCAACGCCTTCACACGGACCGCGGCTTCGCTTGTGAAGGGTGAGCTGGGAAACGTCTTCATCAAATCTTGGTAATGGGCCAACGCCCCCTCCGGCCGTGACTGGGCCTCTTCGAGCTTGGCCAGCTCAAACAGTACCTGGTCCTTGTTCAGCGCGCCGGGCATATCCAGCACAGCGCTGAACGCCTTGACGGCTTGATCTCGATCACCTTTGATCAGATACGCGTAGCCTAGTCGTTGTTGGACCAATCCGATCAACGCCGGATTGTTCCCATAGAGCAGCATAAACCGTTTATAACTCTCGATTCCGGCGTCCAATTCGTTGGCGAGAATTTGCGCGTTCGCCAAGTGGAACAGCGCCAGCGGTCCACTCGGCGTGCGCGGATATTGTTCCACTACCTCGCGGAACCCGGCGATCGCCCGCCTGAGCTGCTCGTCGGCCTTCTTGGGATCGTCGGCGGGTCGATTCAGATAATGCCGCGTCGCCTCCTGAAACTGATCCGCGGCCTTCTGCGCCGTTTGAAAGTCGTACCAGAGCACGCCGCCCACGACGGCCATCGCGATCAGCAGCACGCCCAGTCCGACCAGCAGCGCGCGCCGCTGTTCGTGCACGAATACTCCGAGCCGATCCATTCCGCTCAATAATTCGACTTCGTCGAGGCGGTCGGATTTTGACGGAGCCTTAATGCGATACCCCACGGATTCGTTCCCTTTTCAGCATCAGACAAAACGCCACAGTCGCGTCCAACAAGCCTCGCGCCTTATACTAGGGGCGGGTGAACCTTGTCAATTCTGGAGAGGCCGACGACCGAATCCTGTGAAGAAATGCGACGCCATGTTCGATGAACAGTTGCATGCGCTCGATCGCCGACATCTGCGGCGGCGTCTACAAACCGTCGCCTCGGCGACCGGTCCGACGATCGAGCTCGACGACCGCCGCGTGATCCTGTTGGCTTCGAACAACTACCTGGGCTTGTCGACTCATCCGGCGGTGATTCAGGCGGCGATCGCCGCCATCCGGACGTACGGCGTCGGCGCGGGAGCATCACGCTTGGTGAGCGGCACCATGGTTCCCCATCGCGAGCTGGAAGCCGCCCTTGCCCGATTCAAGGCCACCGACGGTGCGTTGACCTTTGCGTCGGGCTATGTGGCGAACATCAGCGCCATTCCGTCGTTGGTTGGGGCGGAGGGACTTATTCTGACCGATCGTTTGTGCCATGCCAGTCTGATCGATGCATGCCGGCTCAGCAAGGCACGATTCCGCGTTTTTCGCCACGGCGACATGAATCATCTGGAGGAACTGCTCGCCCGTCGACCGGCGAGGCGACGAACGCTGCTGGTGACGGACGGAGTCTTCAGCATGGACGGCGATCTTGCTCCGCTGGTGGATCTCGCAAGCCTGGCCGAACGCTACGACTGTCTCGTGTTCGTGGACGATGCCCATGGGACGGGTGTCATGGGTCGCACCGGCCGCGGCTCGCTCGAGCACTGCGGCGTCGAAGCCCGTATTCCCTTTCACATGGGCACGCTCAGTAAAGCGCTGGGCTCGGCGGGGGGCTATCTCGTCGGATCCGATTCATTTGTGCAGTTTTTAATCACTACCAGCCGCCCCTTCCTCTACACCACGGCGCCGCCGCCGGCCGTGGCCGCCGCGGCGCTCGCCGCCCTGCGCCTGATCGATTCGGAACCGGGCCGCCGCACCGCTCTCTGGAACAACCGGGAGTATTTCTTCGCAGGCCTACGGCGCCTGGGATTCCGCACCACCGCCACCGTCAGCCCGATTATCCCCGTCCTCATCGGCGATGCCGAGCGAGCGGTGCGCTTTTCGCGACACCTGTTGGACGAAGGCGTCTATGCCCCGGCCATCAGGCCGCCGACCGTTCCCCGCTCCACCAGTCGCATCCGAGCTACCGTGACGGCCGACCACACCACGGGGCAATTGGATGAAGCGCTCGCCGCATTTGAACGTGCCGGCCGCGCGACCGGCCTCATCTAAAACGCCTCCTTGGAGAATTGTGGGTGATTCGCGAAGCAGTCTGTCCCATCCTACTGGGAGTCGTCCGGGCTAGGTGAGCCGCGACCTTGCAGGTGAGGCCCGCTGGTGTGTGGAGCGGTGGCCCACGCGAGGCCCGGCCGTCCAGACCCGTGCCAATTCAGGCCTGGACGGACCGGAGACCCCCGTTGGGGGATGGGGGGTGCCGCAGCCGGGCCACCGCGCCACTACAGCAGCGTGGACGAGCATGCGCGGAGCGGGAACCTTGTCCGGACGGGACACAAATAGAGATAAAGGCGAGGGCGACACGTAGTGGGGTCGAGCCGACGTGTCTAAGCAGGGCAGGCTGCCCCGTTCCAAGTCGCGCGAACACTCGGTTGCCTTCCGGATATTTGTTGCTTTCTACCCGCCGTATGGCATCATCCGGAGTGTTCTGCAACGCTGCAATTCATTACACAGAGGCACTTTCTTAGAGCATCTCATCTCGGGTCAACGGGGAGCCATCGTATGATCGATATATCGAAACTACTGACCTTCGCGGTTCAACAAGGCGCCTCGGACTGCCATATCAGCGCGGGCGAGCCGCCTATGGTTCGTCTCCACGGCGACCTCAAGAAATTGGATTACCCCGCCCTGAGCCAAGACGAAACCCACGCGTTGATTTATGACATGATGAGCGACGTGCTGCGCAAGAACTTCGAGGAGCATCGCGAGTGCGATTTCTCGTTCGATCTGGGCGATATCGCCCGATTCCGCGTCAATGTCTTCGTCCAAGGCCGCGGCCTCGGCGCAGTGTTTCGAACCATTCCGACCGAAATCCTTCCGTTGGAAAAGCTCGGCATGCCCGCGATCCTCCGCCAGCTCTGCGACCGAGAAAAGGGCCTGGTCCTGGTCACCGGCCCGACCGGCTCAGGCAAATCCACCACGCTCGCCGCCATGATCGATTATCTGAACAATACGTACGAAGGTCATATCCTGACGATCGAGGACCCGGTTGAGTTCGTCCACAAGTCCAAGAAATGCCTGGTCAACCAACGGGAGCTGGGCGTGCATACGCTGTCGTTCGCGAACGCCTTGCGGGCGGCCCTGCGTGAAGATCCGGACATCATCCTCGTCGGCGAAATGCGGGATCTCGAAACCATCCAACTTGCGCTGACGGCGGCCGAGACCGGACACCTCGTCTTCGCCACCTTGCACACCTCCAGCGCACCCAAGACGGTGGACCGCATCATCGACGCCTTTCCGCCCAACCAGCAGGCACAGGTCCGTGCCCAATTGTCCGAAACGCTTGAAGCCGTGTTGACGCAGACGCTTCTCAAAAAGAAGACCGGAGGCCGGGTGGCGGCGGTGGAAATCATGATGGGCACCACCGCGGTCCGCAATCTGATCCGAGAAGCCAAGCTGCATCAGATTCCCGGTGTCATGCAAGCCAGTCAGAAGGACGGGATGCAGACCATGGACATGGCGCTCCTCGAATTGGCCAATCGCGGCCTCGTCACCAAAGCAGAAGCCCAGTCCCGCAGTATGAATCCCAATCTGTTCGGTACCGCGGCCGGCGCGGCGTAGGCCCCTGTGAGGCGATAATGGACGTTCGAACTCTACTGGAAGTAATGGTCAAACAAGAGGCATCCGACCTATATCTTACGGTCGATGCCCCGCCGGTCTACCGCATCCACGGCTCGACTCACCGGACCGATGCGCCGCCCTTCAGCAACGAGCAGCTCGAGTCGCTCGCCTTGGCTTTGATGCGCGGCCCCCAACGCGGCGAGTTCGAGGAAAAGATGGAGATGAATCTCGCGCTCTATTACAAGGATCTAGGACGCTTCCGCGTGAATGTGTTCCGGCAGAAAGGCAACGTCGGGTTGGTCTTTCGCCATATCAAGGCCGACATCATGAGTATCGACCAGTTGGAACTGCCGCCGATTACCAAGGATATCGCCATGACCAAACGCGGCTTGGTCCTCGTGGTCGGCGCCACCGGCTCCGGAAAGTCCACGACGCTCGCCGCGATGATCGATCACCGGAACAGCATTCACGCGGGCCATATCATCAGCGTCGAGGATCCGATCGAGTTCGTGCATCACCACAAGAAGTCGATCATTACCCAACGCGAGGTGGGGTTCGATACCCATTCCTTCGGCAGCGCCCTGCGCAATACGCTGCGACAGGCGCCCGACGTCATCCTGATCGGAGAAATCCGCGACACCGAAACGATGGAAGCCGCCATCACCTTTGCGGAAACCGGCCACCTGTGTCTGGGAACCCTCCACTCGAACAATGCCAATCAGGCGATCGAGCGCATCATGAATTTCTTCCCGGCCGAACGCCACAGTCAGATCTATTTGCAGTTGAGCCTCAACTTGCGGGCCATCATCTCGCAGCGGCTGATTCCGTCCGTGGACGGGCGACGCGTCCCGGCCCTGGAGATCATGCTCGATACCCCGCGTGTCAAGGACCTCATCAAGAAGGCCGAAGTCGATACGTTGAAGGAAGCAATGGAGCAAGGGATTGAAGAAGGGTGTCAGACTTTCGATCATGTCCTTTTTCATCTGTACAAGGCCGAGCGCATTACCATCGAGCAGGCGCTGATCAACGCAGACAGCGCCAACAACCTCCGGCTCAAGATCAAGCTCGAAGGCCTCAAGGGAGACGACGCCGTCAACGCCTTGCTCGACAGGGACAAGAAGGACGAGAAGGGATTCCAGATCCAGGGCTTGCAGCAACCGGGACCGGCGCAGCTTCGAAAACGATAGCCGCGGTTCTTCGCGATTCAGTGAGTCAGAGATTCAGCTGGTTTACTAGGTCATTCACTCCCTCGTGCCGTGATTCAGCGTCGCACTAATTCGAACCCCTTGACTGCTTGTTACGGCGACGGGTTTCTTTCCTCCGTAATCCTCTCGAGATACGACGCCATCTGATCCAACGCGGCGGCGCTCAGTTTGCTTCCGTACCAGAGCGGCATCGTTCGCTCCGGATACCCGGGGACGACATAGTCTTGAGGCGCCACAATCGATTCGACAATGTATTCTCTGACCGTCCTTGCGCGGCCGGCATAACCGGGATCCGTCAGTCGCGCGGCTCCGGTCGTGCCTAGGACGAGAGGCGGCCCGACCCGCCCTTGTGCACCTGCAATTCCGGGGATGGTATGGCACACCGGGCATCCGGCG
Source organism: Nitrospiraceae bacterium (assembly GCA_035250505.1). Lineage (GTDB taxonomy): Bacteria > Nitrospirota > Nitrospiria > Nitrospirales > Nitrospiraceae > DASSBQ01. The sequence goes on from DATFFC010000053.1 coordinate 8,107, forward strand.
CGAATGAACTGTTCCTGGATGGATTCTTCGCCGGTCACCAGCGGAATAGCGCCGGGGTCAAGCGTGGGCGACTGCCTCTCTTTGCTCGGCGGGGACAGCGGCACGGCGGAGCCGCGCCAGACCGCAGCTGCGGCAACGGAGAGGACACAGGCCGCGATGAAGGCGATCCACGCCTTTTCGTTGGCACTCACGTCCGGCTGTTGGGGAAAGGGACCGGGACCTCCATCGCTCGTGACTACTTGTCTGCGCTCTTCGCACAGCGAAATCCGATCGTGCGGTCCTGAAACTCGGGTTCGGCGGAATAGCGCGCCGTGACGCGAAGGGCCGCCGGCAGATCGACCCAGGACCCACCGCGCACCACCTTTTTCTCCCCGCTTGCGGGACCGGTGGGATTCTTGTCGGGGCTATTGTGATAATACTCGCGGTCATACCAGTCGGCGACCCACTCGGCTGCATTCCCCGCCATATGATTCAACCCATAGGGACTTTTTCCGCCTTCCTTCAGTCCATGCCTTACGCTCATGCCTTCCAGGCCGGCGCCGACGGCCACGAGCGTCACCGCCTCACTGACCCATACGCCTCGATTGTAGTTCGCGATATCGACGAAGGGCTGCATCTGTCCCCAGGGAAACCGGCGAGCATCCGTTCCACGCGCCGCCTTCTCCCATTCCGCTTCCGTCGGGAGCCGCTTCTCGGCCCATTTGCAATAAGCCGCGGCGTCTTCCCATCCCATTCCGATTGCGGGGCGATCTCCGACACTCGTGGCCGACTCATCGTCCCAGGTCGGCGGCGGATTGTGGTTCGTCGCCTCGAGGAACTTCTGGTATGAGCTGAGCGTCACTTCATAGAGATCAATCCAATAGGCATCCAGGACGACTTGATGCTCCGGACGTTCATTCGGCAGCCCCTCATTGCTGCCCATGGTAAATGGACCGGCCGGAATCAAGACCATGGGGGCGCCGTCCTTTCCCTTCATCACCTCGAACGACGCCTTCTGCCCATCCTTCCCGGGAGGCTCGGCGGCGTTTGCAAGGGGCAGCGTCCCACTTCCATACAGACCGATCAACATACAGACACCGATGCGCCATCCAGACATTGCTCCCTCCTGCGGGTTCGAGAATGAAGACATCAACGTGGAAATAATGGTCTTCAGTGTAGCCCTGGGGGAGGTGAAACTCAACCGGCGGCGGTCAATCATTGGACCTTCGTCTGCCGTGCAAACGATTGGATGCCTGTAGAGACTGCCCCGACCCCCAGGCAAGGGCCGGACGAGGCGGGGGGTCTCAGGGTATTCTTACTAGGACTGAAGGAGCCTACGCAGTGCGGCCATCAATCAGGGCTGAACGCCTCTGCAGTATCCCTTAATTTTTAAGCATAATCTGACCAGCTTGTGTCGAGACGCGTTCGGTTCGCAGCGGTGGGCCGACTACACATCCGTCCGCCGATCAGAACCATGGCAACACACGGGCCGTCGCCTATCACAACGCCTCATGAACATGCCGGATCGCCATTCCTGGGCTTCCGTCCAATGCGATCATCCCCCGCATTCGATCGACAAGAGCGACAGGAGGCGCATGTCCATCCAGGGTGTGGCGATGATCAGCGGTGTGATCGCCCTTCTTTTTACCGCCGTCTTTCTGCTGGATGTCCTCACGCCGCTGGGACTGCCTCTCTCCGTCTTTTACGTCGTGCCGTTGGCGCTGACCTCCTTGTTGCGCCGTCGCGAAGCGCCGTACTGGCTCGCCGGGGCATCTTCAGCGGCGACGCTGGTCGGCTACTTCCTTTCCTCTTCACTCACCGGTGTCCCAAACTGGCTGCCGGTCACCAATCGTGGCATCGGCCTGGCCCTATTCTGGCTCACGGCGGCGGTTATTAGACGACAGCAAGACATGGCCGACCATCTGGTCCATGTGGCCGCGCTCGAATCGGAGAACCGCGCCCATCTGATGAAGGAACAGGCTCTCCAGAGACAAGCGGACGAGATCCAGGATCTATACAACCGGGCGCCTTGCGGATATCACTCCTTGGATCCAACGGGCCGGTATGTCGAGGTCAACGATACGGAACTGCAATGGCTTGGATGCCGGCGCGAGGATGTTGTCGGGCAAATACGCTTTCGGGACTTCTTGGCTCCCCAGAGCGCCCGCCGGTTCGACGAGATATTCCCACGTTTCGTCGCCCAGGGATCCATCCATGATCTCGATCTGGACCTCATGCGAAAAGACGGCTCCCTCCTGCCCGTCTCGCTGAGCGCGACGGCGATCCGGGATTCGGAGGGCCGCTACATCGCCAGCCGATCCACGATCGTCGATATCACCGAACGCCGGAGGACGGAAGAAGTGTTACGCCAGACGCACGAGACGCTGGAGACCCAGGTTCGGGATCGTACGGCCGAGCTGGCCGCCGCCAACCGCCGCCTCGAAGAACAACTCGAAGAAAGCCGGCGGACGGAAGAGGCATTGCGGGTGAGCGAGAGCCGCTTCCGACTCACGGCCGATCACGCGCCCGTCCTGATTTGGATCAGCGACAGCACCAAAGCTTGCACCTGGTTCAACAAGCCGTGGCTCGAATTCGTCGGCCGGCGCATGGAGCAGGAAGTCGGAAACGGGTGGGTGGACAATGTCCATCCGGAGGATGTGGCTCGGTGCGTACAAGTCTATACCGATTCGTTCGACGCGCGACGGGCATTCACAATGGAATACCGTCTTCGGCGGCACGACGGAGCCTGGCGCTGGGTCCTCGACCACGGCATTCCCCGCTACGAAGCAGACGGCTCATTCGCCGGCTATATCGGTTCCTGCACCGAGATTCACGACCGCAAACGCGTCGAAGAGCTGCAGGGCCGGCTGGCGGCGATCGTGGAATCTTCCAGCGACGCCATCGTCAGCGCCTCCTTGGATGGCACCGTGCGCACCTGGAATGACGGCGCGCACCGAATGTTCGGCTACGGCGCAGATGAAATGGTCGGCCGATCCATCCGCACCGTGATTCCAGCCGAACGCCATGCGGAGGAAACGGACATGTTCGCACGCGTGACAAGAGGCGAACGCATCGACGAGTATGAAACGATCCGGATCAGGAAGGACCGCACGGCGCTCGATGTCTCCATCACCGCTTCTCCGGTCCGCGACTCGCAGGGACGAGTGATCGGCCTCGCCAAGATCGTCCGTGATATTACCGTTCGGAAACGAATGGACGCCGCCCTACGCCAGAAGAATGAGTTGATCGAACTCTCTCATGAGCCGATTTTTTCCTGGGATGTCGAGGGCGGCATTATCGAATGGAACCGGGGCTGCGAGCAGCTCTACGGTTTTACGCGGACCGAAGCCGTGAACCGGCAATGTCAGGACTTGCTGAGCACGGTATTTCCGGAACCACTCGACGGCATCATGGCGAAACTTAGGTTCACCGGCGAGTGGTCCGGGGAGTTGCTCCAGCGGACGAAGGATCACCGTGAGGTCATCGTCGAAAGTCGATGGGGCTGCATCGAACAGGACGGCCGGCGCATCGTGCTCGAAACCAACCGCGATATCACCGAGCGCAAGAAGGCGGAGACGCTCCTCATCAAGAAGAATAAGGATCTCGAAACACTCTTATATGTGACATCCCACGACCTGAAGGAACCGCTCAGGGCGATCGAGGGCTTCTCCCAACTCGTGCTGGAACGCTATGCGGATCGACTCGATGCGAGCGGCGGCGATTACCTCCGGCGCGTCGTGCGGGCGACACAGCGGCTGGATCGGCTCTTGAACGATATTCTGGAGCTCTCACGGGCCCAACGGATGCTCCCGCCGATGGAAGAGGTGGAAGCCGAGGTCCTGGTCAAGGAGGCGCTGAACCGGCTGGACAACCGCATCAAAGAGACCGGCGCGACGGTCCATATTGTGCCGCCCCTGCCCCGGTTGCGGGTGAATCGGATGTGGGCGACACAAGGCTTGTACAACCTGCTCGCGAATGCGATGAAATTCACCCGCGACGGCCACCCGCCGGATATTGAGGTCGCTTCGTATAAGGTCCCCGCCCCTGAAGCGCCCTTCGCCGGAGTCGTAGTGAAGGATCGAGGTCCCGGCGTGCCGACTCGGCACGCCGAGCGGATTTTCATGCTGTTTCAACGGGCGGTAGGACGGGATGTGGAGGGGACCGGTGCCGGGCTCGCCATTGTACGCCAGGTGGCGGAACGCCACGGCGGCCGAGCATGGGTCCAGCCGCGGGCCGGCGGCGGATCGGAGTTCGTGATTACCTTTGCATGTCCGACTCACAATAATTATGGAGGGGCGTCGCCCAGATGAATTCGATCGATATTCTCGTGGTGGAGGACAATGACGACGATGTGATCCTCATTCAGGAAGCCTTCTCGGAAGGCAAGCTGATCAATCGAATCGCCTTTGTGCGCGACGGCGAGGAAGCCATGGCGTATCTTCGCAGGCAAGGCGCCTATGCCACGGCTCCCATGCCCGGCATGGTGTTGTTGGATATCAACATGCCGAAGAAAAACGGCTTTGAGGTGCTGGCCGACATCAAGGCAGACCCGGAATTGCGGGCCCTCCCGGTGATCATGCTGACCGTCAGTGATCGCGAGGAAGACATCGTTCGATCGTTCGAGCAGGGCGCCTGCTCGTACATTCGCAAGCCTGTGACCTTGACGCGTTTCATCGCCGTCGTGAAAGAGTTCGAAGTGTATTGGAGTCTCGTCTCACAAGTCCCCAGCCGCAACAGGTGAACGATGCATGTCTTGCTGATCGAGGACAATGAAGACGATGCGGTCTTGATCCGGGACGCCCTGTCACGGCAGAGCGGCGAGCCGGTCACCGTCGATTGGGCGGACCGGCTCGATACCGGATTGGCGCAACTGGCGCGCGGCCCCGTCGACGCCGTCCTCGTCGATCTGTCCCTACCCGACAATCAAGGCCTGGACATCGTCGGTAAGCTGCGCCGGCATGCGCACGAGGCGCCGGTGATCGTCCTCACGGGGCTGGACGACGAAGCCGTCGCCGAACGGGCACTCCGGCATGGAGCGCAGGATTATCTGGTCAAGACGCGGTTGAGCGGCCACGCCTTGATGCGCGCCATCCGGTATGCCGTCGGCCGGCATCAGGTCGAGCTGGCCCTCCGAAAGAGCGAAGAGCGCTTCCAGTTGGCCTGTCGCGCCGCCCG
>DATFFC010000054.1:0-12160 GCA_035250505.1 Nitrospiraceae bacterium
TCCGACGAATTCTCCGCCCAGGTGATCGTAATGGGCTCCGACAAGAATCCAACCCAGCGACGGTCCGCCGGCCGGCCTATAGCCCAGAATATTGTCGCCGTGGGCGGATGAAATCGTTTGCCGGAAGTCGGGGATTGAAGCAAACGGCACCAGGGATGCCTCACGAAAGGCTGTTTCGATCCGTTCCGCGGCCAGACGATTTCCCGACGTACCGGGGAGCCGACCCTGTAATTGGTGACTGGCCAGAAACTCGACGTCCGCTCTGAGTCCGCGTGCCGCCGCGCTGGATGGTACGAGACTTGTCGGGTCGATCGGCCGCATGGTCTGCAGGCATCCTGAAAGCAGCAGGCCGATGCAGAGAAGCGATCCGGCGGGGAGGAGGGCGTCGATCCTGCCGAAGTCTTGCGGAGGCACGACGCCGCTATTGTTCCGATTGGGGGATGAAGGGATGGTCTTTCGTGGCGGCCGCTGTCTCGGCCGGCTTTGGGACAGAGGCGGCTTTGTGCCGCAGCGCGCGTCCTTTTTCGGGCGTCGGGTCGGTGATCACTCCGTAGCATTGGCGGCCTTCGTGGTCCTCCGGCAGGTACTCCGTGATCGGCATCCCGTCGTCCCGGACAAACAGCAGGCAGTGGCAATACTTGTAGATTTGCATTTCGTCGCAGGCACAGATCCACCGCCGCAGCTTCGCCTCGGCTTGCTTGTCCTGATAAAAATTGCAGGGGCACAGAGGCTTGCCCAGTTCATCGACGTTCGCCGCCAGGCCCTTCACGACCGCGTCCGTCACGGCCCGATTCGGATGAAAGACGGTCCCGCTTTTTTCGGCATAGCCCTTGGCATATTTCCACATCTTTTCAAGATTCTTTTCGCTAGGCTCCGGCATAACACTCCTTTTTAAAGGAGATAGCAGTTTTCCACACGGCAAGCTCCAAATCCCAAACTCCAAATTTCAAGTTCGAAACCCTATCTCAGTTTACAAGGCCGGTCGGCTCCTTTACAATCCACGATTTTTGACGGCCGCCTAATCAACCGATCATTCGACATGATAAGAGAAAAATTGCAGCGCATTCTCTCCCCCGGCCTCGGTCCCGCGGCGACAGAGCAGGTCATCGAAGGATTGTGCCGTTCGCTCGACCGAACAGACGGGCTGCAGGCGGTTGTTGTTCTGCTCGGAGAGCTGAAAGATCTTTCCACCAAGGCCGCAGAGGCCGCCGTCGAAGCACTGCCGGAGCTCCAACGTCGAGGGGTTCTGGCCGTTGCCGTGCCGTGGCTGGATCTGGCGTTGGCCTTCGCCCACGCGTCCGGTGCAGCGAGCTTGCGCTATATCCGTGAGAGCCCGCTTCTTATCAGCCTCGTGGAACCTCCGTCCGTGCGACACATCATCTTCGCCTCCGCGTTGGAACTCGTCGAAGCGGATCACTCGGTCGCCATGGAGTTTCTGCGCGCGGCGCCGGAATTGGTGCCTCATGTGGCTCCCGATGAGCTGGGACGGTGGGCCGAGCTTGGTTTGGAGCTGGCGCAACGCGACTCGGTCGCGGGGATCGAATTGATCCGCCAGTCGCCTGCCGTTGCGCGCGTCTTGGCACGCAGCGATGTGAATCTGTGGACCGACTTCGGCCTGAAACTGGTCACCACCAACAGTCTAGGGAAGACCGATTACTTCGGGACGGTCGAATTTTTCCGAACCACCCCCGCTGTGCTTGCGGTGATCCAGCCGCCGGCGGCCCGGCTCCTGATCCTCAAGTTCGGCTCACGTCTCGCGGACAGTGCTCTGGATCTCGGCACCGCATGTCTGGCTGAAGCGCCGCTTCTCTTGGAGCGTCTGCCGTCGGATGAGTGGCGAATCATGGTCTTGCAATACGGGCTGCTGTTGGCGGAACGCGACGGGCAGGCGTCGCTCCACTATTTTCGGCGCGCGCCCGAAATCCTTTCGCTTCTTGAAACGGGCGCCGGCCTGCGCAGCCGTTTCGAACAATGGCTCAAAACCGGTACGGAACTCCTCGACTACAGCGCCGAAGCAGGTCGCGCCTATTTTGCCGTCGAGAGCCATCAAGCGCTCGTCGCTGTCGAAGAGGCCCTGAGCGGTGTGCCGCTGCGGCGCATCGCTCGATCTCTCACTCTTTTTGCGCAAGCCCTCTGCGGCCGTGCCGTCAATATTCAAGCCCTGGCGCCGGAGGAAGACCAACGTCCTCGTGCTCTCATCAGTGGTGACGGCTTGACCATCAAGTTGCCCCCGCTCCTGGGCCGGTACGCCACGTATCAAGAGAACGCCAGGCTCTATATGGTGATGGCCGCGCACGAGGCGGGACATGTCGAGTTTGGAACGTACGACCTCGCGTTGTCGGACCTCGCCGACCTCGTTCGTGGATTTCAGGCCAACGGCGAGACGATCAACTTGCCGACGTCATTGGCCGATCTGTTCGCACTGTATCGACAGCCCGGGCTGATCCGTGACATCTGGACCATTCTGGAGGATGCGCGGGTGGAGTTCCTGTTGCAGCGGGAGTATCCGGGGCTCCGCCACGATCTATCGGTACTTGCCGCGCAGGCGGTGAAAACCCGCACGTTATCTCATGGGTTGACGGTGCGCGAGCTGATCGTGGATCAATTGTTGCTGCTGTCCACGGCGACTGAACCGGAATCGGTCGCCGTGCCGGATGCGGTTGCCGATATCGTGGCTGAGCTGTGGTCGCTTTGCCGGGCGGTATTGTCTCCCGATGCAACAGCCGAAACTGCAGTGCGGACAGCTCATCGGATTTATGTTCGTTTGGATGAATTGCTTGCGCAGCGAATGGAATCTATTGCCGGCCAACCTCCGCCATCTCGAGAGCAACCGGCACCGGCTGCCCTGCGGGCCTCCGAAGAGATGTCGGCCGAGTATCAGCCTGTTCCGAATTGGGATTACCGCGGAGCCATGGACCCAACTCTGGTTCGAGAGCAAGCAGCGTCTTTGGAATCCGATTCCATACCGGAAGACCGAGACGAAGCCGGGATTGCCGGTCGATCTGAGTTTAGCCGCCGCCAAGCGGGCACTGCCCGCACCCGTGAAACCAGCCATGACGGATTGGCTCCCGGCCGGCAAGCGCCGTCTGTTGTCGAGCAGGTCCTCGCCTTAGAGGCGGTACAGGTTCAGGATCAGATCGGCGGTGAAGCGGGATCGGTGGTCCGCTATCCGGAATGGGACACGGCAATTGAAGATTATCGCAGTCATTGGTGCTCCGTGTTGGAACGAGAAGCGGAAGAAGGCTCTTCCGAATTCGTCGAACAGACCTTGGCCGCGCAACGGGGGACGATCAAAGTTCTCCGGCGATATTTCGAAGGTCTCGCTCCTTCAAAGTACCGGCGATTGGCAGGACAAATCGATGGTGAAGATGTGGACCTCGATGCGTTGGTGCGGCGGGTGGCCGACATGAGAGCCGGCACCGATCCGTCCGACCACGTCTACATAAGGGGGGAGCGGCGCGAACGCGATGTGGCGACGGCAGTGTTGATGGACGTGAGCGGGTCCACCAGCCGCCAGGTATCGGCAGGCAGGCCGGTCATCGATGTCGAAAAGGAAGGACTGGTGCTGCTGTGCGAGGCTTTGGATGCAGTCGGGGATCAATTCGCCCTCTATGGCTATTCAGGGGAAGGGCGTAAACGGGTGGATTTCATTGTGATCAAGGACTTCGACGACCCGGTGAGCGGACGCGCGGCTCGCAAGCTCGGGGGTATCGTACCCTTGCAGCAGAACCGAGACGGCGCCGCGATTCGGCACGCGACCCGTAAGCTGTTGAAAAGGCGAGCCAAGACCAGGCTTCTTGTCTTGATCAATGACGGCCGGCCGCTTGACGAGGGATACAAGGACGACTACTCATTGGAAGATACGAAGATGGCGCTGCGCGAAGCGCGTATGAGAGGCATCGAGCCCTTCTGCATCACAGTCGATCGGGATGCCGATCAGTATGTGCGCCGCATGTATGGAGATGTCCGCTATATCGTCATTGATCGGGTTGAGGGGTTGCCGGAGAAGCTGCCGAAGATTTACCATCGCCTCACGACCTGAAGACCGTGAGGCGTAAAACCGTGAAACGTGAGGCGCTGGCTTTATGCTCAGATGCACAATCCCCTTACGCCCGACCCCTCACGCCTGACGATGATGAGACAGGTGAACCTCTTGGACATGTCCAAGTCAGAGCAGAAGCCGACCGTCCCACCCTGGCTGTACAAATTGTTCACCGGGCACCAATATCCCTACGTGCGGCGACAGGCGAAATTCGCGAACAGGGACATTAAACCGGGAGAAGAAAGACCGGAGCCGAGCAAGCAGGAAATCGACGCCAAGTTCTGGGAGATCTATCCGCGCTGTTCGGTGAAGATCCTTCAAGAGGTAAAGACGGGAATGATCGTGACGTTTGTCGAATTGGGCGAATATGCCCCCGGCACGTACCAAGCGCTGGTCGATCAGCCGGAAGAATTCCTGGCCCAACATTATGGGAAGAAGAAGATCAAGGTGAATTTCTACCACGGCGACAATTTCGTCTGTACCCAGAATTTCAAAGTCGGCGGCTGGACGGAACACGAACACTCTTAAGAAGTGCTGAGTGCTGTGGAAGAAATTGGTGCCTGGCGCAAAATCCCAAAATCCACCTCATAGCTCAGAATTCAGCGCTTATCATACAGGATGTTCATAAAGACCGTTGGTTACACCCGCCCAGCCCCGGCGTGCCGAGACACGCCTTTCCGCGAGTCGGCCGCAGCGAGGTCCACGGCGCGAAGAATAATGAGGTGCGCGACGCGACGGGTAAGGAGCGTCATGTTTGCGCACGGGCGCGAGACGGTGAGCGCCCAGTGTCTTGAGATCTTGGTGCCCGCCGGCGAGTCGGTGAGCCGGCAGTGTCTTGAGGCGAATCGTACTCTTTTCGTACGTTGAGCTTCTGAGCGATGCGAGAACGAAGCTGGAGGTCTTTTTCAACATCCTGGTACCGGAGGCAATATGACAAGGCCCAAGATCACAGTCGTCGGGGCGGGGAACGTGGGCGGAACGGCCGCGCAACGGCTGGCGGAGAAAGACTGCTACGATGTGGTGCTGGTGGATATCGTGCCGGGTATCCCGCAGGGGAAAGCGCTGGATCTCACTCAGGCGGCCCCTGTCTGCGGCTACAGTACCAGGGTGGTCGGAACGAACGGCTACGACGAGACCGCCGGCTCTTCACTCGCGCTCATTACGTCCGGTATTCCCCGCAAGCCCGGCATGAGCCGGGACGAGCTGCTGACGACCAATGCGAAAATCGTCTCGAGCGTCGTGAAGGAACTCATCGCCCGGTCCCCCGATGTCATTCTGCTGCTGGTGACCAATCCCCTCGACGCGATGGTGCATGTCGCCCTTCAAGTCAGCAAGTTTCCCAAGTCCAGGGTGCTCGGCATGGCCGGCGTGCTCGATACCGCGCGGCTCCGTGCGTTTATCGCCGAGGAACTGGGCGTGCCCGGTCCGACCGTCAACGCCATGGTGCTGGGCGGCCACGGCGACACGATGGTGCCGTTGCTTCGCTACGCGACAGTCGATGGCACGCCGGTCAGCGAACACCTTTCGAACGAGCGCATGGAGGCCCTCATCAAGCGAACACGCGACGGCGGCGCCGAAATCGTCGGCCTGCTCAAGTCGGGAAGCGCCTTCTATGCTCCCTCGGCGTCCGCGGTCGACATGGTGGAGGCCATTTTGAAGGACCAGAAACGAGTCCTGCCCTGTGCGGTGCTGTGTGAAGGCGAGTACGGCCTTGATAATGTCATCGTGGGACTGCCCGTCCGGCTCGGTCGTGGAGGAGCGGAAGAGATAGTTGAATACGAACTTACTGCCGACGAACGGGCGGGCCTCATGGCCTCGGCTGCGGCTGTGCGGGAATTATGCGGCACCGTCGACCGCCTCCTATCCGTCTCGCTTACCTGATTCACGAATGACTTACGTTGAGCCTCTGAGGTGCGCGAGACAACGAATAAGTCGTCTCAAGGTTGCGCACGGGCGCGAGTCGGTGAGCGCCCGGTGTCTTGCGAGAACGCCGCTGGCGGTTTTTTCAGCATCCTGCTTCGCTTGACAATATCGCGCCGCCTACAGTAGACCATTTCACTTAGCAGTACACTGAAGAAGGTGAGGGACCTATGAAATTTCTCGAAGATCCGTTTCAAACGATGGGTGTGGGATTTGCACTCGCCGTTGTGTTGATATTGTTGTTTTTGGGAATGGCGGGCATTGGAGCAGGAGATGCCGATTGGTTCGGGATCGTGATGCGATGGATCCATTTCTTGGCGGGGATCACGTGGATCGGCCTGTTGTATTTCTTCAACCTGATCAACGCCGCATTCATGAAGACCCTGGATGGGCCCACGAAAAATATCGTGATTCCCAAACTCATGCCCTCGGCATTGAATTGGTTCCGTCACGGCGCGACCGTCACCGTGCTGGCCGGCATCATTCTCTACTTCTACCTCTATTCCAAGGGCGGTACCGGTGCGATTGCCTTGGGAATCGGAGGGCTGTTGGGCATCATCATGATGGCGAACGTTCATGCCGTGATTTGGCCCAACCAGAAGAAAATCATCGCGGCTGTCTCGCAGGCGGCGGCGGGGGGACCTCCGCCGCCCGCTGAAATGGCGCAATGGGGCAAGACCGCGCTCGTGGCCTCCCGTATCAATTTCCTCCTGTCCATTCCCATGCTCCTGTTCATGGGGGCGGGGAGCCACTTCAAATAGGCTACAGGGTCGCCGCGGGCCGGCTGCTCGCCGAGCAGCCGGCCCGCTCTGTCTCTTTCCGGCCGGCCTCGACCCTTCAGGTCCCGTTGTTCTAGGTCTATGGGGCCGAAAGGTCGGAGATTCAGGCCTAATGTCGCGCAGTTGGCTTGACGATCGTATGGGGCAGCCTTATAGTACCTCGTGACGCACCCCCATTATTTCACAAAGGGCGGCAAGACAGCATGGTGACGACAACCGAGGCGAGGGTCTTACAAAAACCGGACGGTGCGCCTTGGGAGATCGATCCCTATCTTGCAATGGGGGGCTACGAGGCTTGGCGAAAGTGTGTGAAAGACCTCACGCCTGACGACATTGTCGGCGAGATCAAGCGGTCCGGCTTACGAGGTCGCGGCGGCGCGGGTTTTCCAACCGGGACGAAATGGGACAAGGTACTGCATCATCGTGTGAAGGAGCGGTATTTTGTGTGCAACGCGGGTGAGCATGAACCGGGAACCTTTAAAGATCGCTATCTGCTCAAGCAGATCCCGCATCAGCTCATCGAGGGGTGCCTGATCGCTTCCTATACCGTAGGAGCGAAGGCCTCGTTCATCTACGTCAATCATGAATATACGGAAGAAGAAGCCAACTTAAGAAAGGCGATTGCGCTGGCAAGGGAGCGCGGGCTTCTGGGCACGAACGTGTTGGGGACCGGCAAGGATCTCGAGTTGGAAGTCTTTTCCGGGCATGGCAGCTATGTCGCGGGCGAAGAAACGGCGATGCTGGAATCCATGCAAGGCCGGCCGGCCATGCCGAGACAAAAACCGCCGTTCTACCCGACGGACTTCGGTCTGTACGGCAAACCGACCCTGGTCAACAACGTCGAGACTCTATGCAACATCCCGAAGATCCTCATGAACGGCGCCTCCTGGTTCATGCAAGTCGGGACGGAAAAGTGTCCGGGCACGATGTTGTTCTCGTTGAGCGGTGCGGTGAATCGGCCCGGCGTCTATGAGATGCCGATGGGCGTCACGATTCGCGAACTCGTCGAGAAGTGCGGCGGTGGAGTTCCCAACGGGCGGCGGATCCAAGCCGTCTTTCCCGGCGGGCCGGCCTTTTCGATGGTCACGGAGGATCAACTGGACCTTCCGATGGATTTCGACTCGCTCAAGAAGGCGGGCACGGGACTCGGCTCGGCCGGGGTGATCGTGGTGGACGATGCCACCTGTATGGTGGCTCAGACCCTGAAGTTCTCCAGCTTCTTCAAGAATGAAAGTTGCGGCCAATGCCCTCCCTGTCGGATGGGGACCATCAACCTGGCGATGCTGATGGAAAAAATCGAGCAGGGCGAAGGGACGCAAAAGGATTTGGATACACTGTTGCAGCTCTGTGGATTCGTCAAGGGAACGGGCTACTGCACGCTGGTCACCGGCGCCGCGGTGCTGGTTCAAAGCAGCCTGCGCTTGTTCCGGCATGAATTCGAGGAACACCTTCGCCTGCAGCGATGCCCGTACAAGCCGGCGCCCGAAAAAGCGGCGGCAACGGTGTAAGGGAGCATCGACGTGCCCCGCGTGACCTTTCTTCATTCTCGAGGACGAACGGGCGAGGTCGAGGCCAACGTGACTCTGTTGGAGGCGTCGAAGGCCTTGGGTTTCCCTCTGAATCATGATTGTGGCGGCAACGCCTCATGCACGACCTGCCGAGTCGAAGTGCAAATGGGTAGTGAGAATCTATCGGAGATCGACTTTGAGGAGCAGGATTTGCTCGATCGCGAAGCCCTTACGGAGCCATGGCACCGCTTGGGCTGCCAGGCTCGCGTACTGGGCGACGTGGTCGTCTTGGTGCCGGAAGGCAAATGGGCGGCTCCGACAACGGGAGCCCGGAACACAGAGAGGGAGTCCGAATCGATAAATAACGGCGCCGGCCTTCCGTAAGGCCGGCGGTGATGGTAGACTAACTGAAGCTGTGCCAGCCCAGCTGGGTGCAGGATTAAATGGAGGGAGACATATTATGGTTACGATTACGCAGATTGCGGAGCAGAAGATACGGGAGCTGATGGCGGAAGAGAAGGATGTCGTCGGACTCCGGATTTATGTCCGCGGCGGCGGATGCCACGGGTACCAGTACGGGATGGCGTTCGAATCGAAGATGGCCGAGGACGACACTGTGATCGAAAAAGGCGACGTGAAGGTCATCATGGACTCCCAGAGTGCGCCGTTGCTGCAAGGTGCGGAAGTCGATTATGTCGATAGTCTGCAGGGTTCCGGGTTCTCGATCAAGAATCCGCAAGCCAAGACGACCTGCGGATGCGGCAGTTCATTCAGCGCCTAAAGGGCATTTTCTCGCCGGGCTGGTCTCCCGACATCCCGATTCCGACACAGCAGCCGGGGTCGCTTGTACAAGCGGCTCCGGCTCATTTATTCTCGTGACAAGGATTGCGGCCAATGGGAACCACAACCGTGACGCGTCGCTATCGTTTTTGCGCGGCGCATCGGCTCCACACCGATTGCCTGTCCGCCGATGAAAATCGGACGGCGTTCGGCAAGTGTAACAACCCCAACGGTCACGGTCACAACTATGTGGTCTTTGTCACCGTGGCGCTTGATGCCGATTCGGCCGGCTCACCGGCGACGGCGCGATTGGATGAGTTGGTTGCGGAAAGCATTGTCAAACGGTTCGACCATCGGGATCTGAATCAAGATCCCTTGTTTGCAGATCGGACCACCACCGGAGAGAATCTCGTCGTATCGATTTGGGACTTACTGGAAAAGCAGTTGGAAGGACGGCTGACGAAGGTGGGCGTGATCGAGACCCGGGACAATTACTTTGAATATTCCCGTCCGGTCGCCGACGCAGTGGGCATGAACGAGGTGGGACGTGGCTAAAGGGACGGTACGATCAACTTCACTGCGGGCGCGTGCGGCTTCGGACAATGGAAGTCTGAAGACCGCCGACAAGATGGAATCGCTCGTCACGAAGCTGTTGCTCGATTTGGGAGAAGATCCCGATCGAAACGGACTGCTCAAGACGCCGGAACGCGTCGCGAAGGCGTTGCGATTCATGACGCGGGGCTATCACCAGGATATCGACGAGCTCCTCAATGGGGCCCTGTTCCCGATCGAATATGATGAAATGGTGATCGTGAAGGATATCGATTTTTTCAGCCTGTGCGAGCACCACTTGCTGCCGTTTTTCGGGAAATGCCATGTCGGGTATCTGCCGAACAAGAAGGTGGTGGGATTGAGTAAGATTCCGCGGGTTGTGGACGTGTTCAGCCGGCGGCTGCAAGTTCAGGAGCGTCTGACCACGCAGATCGCCGATACACTGCAGCAAAAACTAAACGCCCATGGAGTAGCGGTGGTCATGGAAGCGCGGCACCTCTGCATGATGATGCGGGGGGTGGAAAAGCAGAACACCATCGCCGTGAGCAGCTCCATGCTGGGCGCCTTCCGAACCCAGCAGCAGACGAGGGAGGAGTTTCTCAACCTCATTCGGAGCAGCAGTATCAGGGACGGCGTGTGAGCCGCACGGCCCCCTCTTTCGATCTTCTCCTAGCGGAGTCCCGCCGCAAATTCATCGATTACCTTATTGAACTGTTCAGGCTGCTCCAGGTTACTTATGTGACCGGCGCCGGGAATAACTGCGAGTTTCGCCCCGGCAATCCCCTGCACGATCAACCGTGCGTCGGCCGCAGGCGTGGTGTGGTCTTCCTCGCCCACGATGACCACTGTCGGGCACGTGATCTGGGGCAAAAGCGACAGAGAATCGGGTCGATCCGCCATGGCAATTAAATCGACGATCATGCCGCTCACCTCGTTTCCTGTGATCATGCGCCGGACATGATCGACTAAGTCCGGCTTCGTCTTCAACGAAGACGCCCCAAGCAGCTTCGGGATCATGATGTCGGCGACGGCCTCGGGGCCTTGTCGAAATGCCGTTTGGGCCAGGTTGAATCGGCCGGTTCGAGCTTCGTCCGTATCGGCTTGCGCGCGGGTATCCGCCAACACAAGGCCGCGTACTCGTTCGGCATACTTCCTATAGAACGCGAAACCGACATATCCGCCCATCGATAAGCCGACCAGTACAGCCCGCGGAATCGACAGGTGGTCCATCAGGCCCGCCACGTCGTCGGCATACTGCTCCAACGTAAACCGCCAGAGCGGAGCGTCCGACTCTCCGTGTCCTCGGAGATCCACGACGACGACGCGGTAACGACGCGACAAGGCTTCTTCTTGAGGCCGCCACATGGTGCGGTTCAGTGGAAAGGCGTGCAGGAAGATCAATGCTGTGCCTGTTCCCTGGTCATTGTAGGCGAGGTTAATGCCGTTGATCCGTGTCTTCATGCCTGTATGCCCTCTTCACGCCTTACGCCTTACCTCTCACGTCTCACGCTCTCGTAGCTATCATTGCCGGCTCCGTCGGTCAAGGGCGCAGGAGGCTAGATTGCGGGCGTTTGCTTCAGTCGTCTAGAATGAGCGAGGAGGCCTGTCCATCAATGCCGAGCCGCCGTCCCCGGTCCCCCGACCTCTTCAATCAAACAAGCGAGCCGGACGCATCGCTCACCGAAGCCCCGCTGGCGGAGCGGCTGAGACCACGACGGTTTGAAGATTTCGTCGGGCAGGAAGAAATCGTCGGTCGAGATCGCCCTCTCAGGAAGGCAATTGAAGCCGATCAACTGTCGTCGGTGATTTTCTGGGGGCCGCCCGGCTGTGGAAAGACTACTCTCGCCTATTTGATCGCACAGCATACGAAGTCCCACTTTGTGCCTTTTTCGGCGGTCACCGGAGGAATTCCCGAGCTGCGGGAAATCATCAAGTTGGCTGAGCACCGGAAGACCATGGGCCGACGCACAATCCTCTTCGTCGACGAGATCCATCGTTTCAATAAGGCTCAGCAGGACGCGTTCCTTCCTCATGTCGAACGAGGCACCGTGATTCTCGTGGGGGCGACCACCGAGAATCCGTCGTTTGAAGTGGTGTCCCCGCTGCTCTCACGGTCGTTGGTCGTCGTGCTCAGGTCTCTCTCGGATGAGGCGCTTGAGCAGATTCTCGATCGCGCGCTGGCCGATGAAAAGCAGGGCTTGGGGACGATGAACCTCACGCTGACGGACGAAGCAAGACGGCGCCTCGTCGGCTATGCCAACGGGGATGCCAGAGTGTTGCTCACGGCCCTCGAGTTCGTTGCCGGACAGGCTTCAGCTGATTCACAGGGCCGGCGCATGATCGACGACAACGTCTTGGACAAAGCGCTCCTCACCAAGGCTTTGCGGTACGACAAATCCGGCGAGGAACATTACAACCTGATTTCGGCCTTCATCAAGAGTTTGCGCGACTCGGATCCGGATGGAGCCTTGTATTGGCTGGCTCGGATGTTGGAAGGCGGCGAAAATCCACGATTCATTGCGCGGCGCATGGTCATTTTCGCCTCGGAAGACGTCGGGAACGCCGATCCGCTTGCGCTG
>DATFFC010000055.1:0-5570 GCA_035250505.1 Nitrospiraceae bacterium
GTCGCTGAATCGATGGAAAGTTCGCCTCTTCGGCGAGATGGTATACCTGGCGCGGCAGCCGTACACTTCCAAGCGGCATTCGAGTCAGGCGCGCCCCTATCGCCTCTATTTCCTCGGCGTTTCTTCGGAATCGCGAGTTGCCCCGGATCGGCAGGACCTCCGCCTTCACCGTGCCTTCCGATCTCGCGAAGATGGCGTGATGTAGCCGTCGATGATTTCTTTTCTCCTGGCGCAGGTCATCGTATGGTCATTCACCATGCCCGTCGCCTGCATGTGGGCATAACAGACGGTCGATCCCACGAATTGGAAGCCTCGTTGGCGCAGATCCTTGCTCATCGCGTCCGACTCCCGACTGGTCGCGGGATAGTCCTTCACCTGTCTGATCTGGTTCACGATCGGCTTGCCGTCCACGAACTGCCAGATATAAGCATCGAAGCTGCCGAACGTCTTTTGGATTTCCAAGAATCTTCGCGCGTTGTTGATAGCGGCAAGAATCTTGGCCTTGTTCCGAATTACCCCTGCATTTCCCAGCAGCTCTTGCACCTTGCGGTCTCCATACTTGGCGACCTTTTCAGGATTAAAACGGTCAAACGCGAGCCGGTAATTCTCCCGCTTCCGCAGCACGGTATACCAGCTCAGGCCGGCTTGCGCGCCCTCCAAGGTCAGAAACTCGAAGAGTAGCCGGTCGTCATGCACCGGCACGCCCCATTCGGTGTCGTGATACGCGACGTAATCCGGCTTGCTCAGGTCAACCCATGGGCAGCGTCGGATGTCGGCGCTGTTTTTTGGCATCCGAGATCAGCCCTTCTATGCATCCACCAGCACATTGAAGCCGCCATAGACCATGCGCTTGGCGTCGAAGGGCATGGCCTTCTCATTCATGGAATCGGCCAGCCGCGGATCTTTCATCACTTTTGCGTTGACGCGGTCGCGATGGGCGCGCGACTTAAAGACGATATACGCGAACACCACCGTCTCCCCAGGCTTGAGCTTGATCTGACGAGTGAACGGCGTCCCGAACTTCACGTCCAGGTCGTCGCCGACACATTCCTTGTAATCCAATGCGCCGTACTCCCGCCAAATTTTGCCCGCTTTTTGCGCCATGCGGCCATAGGCCTTCAGATTCTTTTTCGGCACCGGCAAGACATACCCATCGACATAACGGGCCATACGAATCCTCCTCCTAGGTTGAACTGAAACGTGCGCCTGCTCTCACCTATAACATTGCGATAACGCAGCGTATCGTCCTTTCAACTGCTCCTCACGCCACTTCAAGTGAAGCCGAACAGACTCGGTTCTCCCCAACCTACTTACGCTCCACATGAATCATCCAGGACACTCCGAAGCGATCAGCGACCATGCCGAAACGCGGCGAGAAGAAGGTCTTGGCCAAAGGCATCTGCACCTGACCGCCGTCGGACAACGCCGCGAAGAACCGCTCGGCATCCGTCTCCCCGGTCAGATTGAGCGAGAGCGAAAACCCCTGGAACGTCGGCCGTCCTCCGCATCGGCCATCGGACGCCAAGATCGTCGTCTCACCGATGCGCAGAGTCATATGCATCACCTTGTTCTCATCCGAAGATGGGCACATCCCTGGATCGGGGCTATCCTTGAAACGCACGAGTTTCTCGATCTTCGCGCCGAGCGCCTTCTCATAAAACTTGGCTGCTTCTTCGCAGCGTCCCTCGAACATCAAGTACGGTTGGAGTTGCATGATGCCTCCTTCATAGTTGGGATGTTCCGCCGTCTGCTCCCGGCGGGTCCTTTCACAACGTGAAAGCTAATAGTGTGCTGCAACATGTCTCAGTCTTGGACTGTCCACTCAGGATTCCATGCGACCTCCCACAGATGGCCGTCCGGGTCCTGAAAATAGCCCGCATACCCACCCCAAAACGTTTCGTGCGCCGGTTTCACGGTGACTGCCCCGGCCCTTTTGGCTTGCTCCATGACCAAATCGACTTCGCCTTTGGATGAGACGTTATGTCCGATTGTGAAATCCGTGGGATTGTGAGCGCCGACGGCAATTCCGGTATCGTTCGCTATACTTTTTCTCGGCCAAAGCGCAAGCTTGAGACCGGCCTGCAGATCAAAAAACGCGACGGCGCCATGCTCGAACTGTGTCCCGACGATGCCTTCGGTCCGTAGGCCGAGGCCATCACGATAGAACGCAACGGCCCTCTGCAGATCTTCAACGCCGAGTGTGATCAATGTGATCCGAGGTTTCATACGCCGCTTCTCCACGACCCGTGATCCGGGCCATGTGCTGATACTTCAGGGCCGCTCTAAGATACCATCGTAGAAGAACACCTGTCGGCCATTTTGTCGTATCACCGATCTCGGCCGGCTCAAACACATCGCTCTGCTCATTAGTCGAACCAGTCGCCGGAAATCAACGCCATAATCATGTCTCTTGCGCCGAGCCGTTCCGCCGCCTCGTGGAACCGATTCAGTGTGCGACCACCTCTTTACGTTCTCAGCGGCAAGAAAGCACGCAATCGGGCATCGCGCATGACCAGTCCCGCCCAGAGCAGCGCGCTTAAGATAATCGGGAAGAAGATCGAGAACAAGCCGTCACCGACGCGCACATGGGTGGCGACGGCGCCGCCCAGATAGCCGGTCACGAGAATGGCGCCGAGAATAGAGGTACGCGGGATAAGATAAAGAATGGTGGAAGCGAGCAGGACGATACCAAGGCCTAGAATGACGCTCTCTGGGTAGCCCAGTTGGACTGTTGCCTCCACGACAACGGCCGGCTTCATCAGTTTCATGACGCCGTCCACGAGCAGGAAGAAGGCCGGCAACACGCTCATGACGCGCCCGGCCCAGAGTAGTCCCTTCGAGACGGACACTGGTTGTGTCTCCACGGACATGGGTGTGCTTCCTCCCTCTAGTAGGACTCCGGGCACCATAATCAGTTATGCAGGTCTTGTCTTGTATAAAAACGACAACTGCTGCTCCGCACGAATGATTTGCGCAGGCGTTTGTCCGACCAAGAATTTGAGGGATCTCGTCAGATGCGCTTGATCGTAATAGCCCGCCTCGTGAATCGTGTCGAGAATAGAGAATCCTTGCTTCAAGAGGTTGGTCGCGTGGCGGGCGCGTTCAATCCGACGAATCACGCTGCGAGTCAGACCCGTCGCCTGAAGAAAATGTCGTTGAGCGGATCGTACGGACAGGTCTTGTCGATGACCTTGCAACACAGCATCTACGGTTCCGTCAGTCGCAATCAGCCCGTCATGCACGAGCCGTCGTACAAATGTTTCGGCGTTCTCGAAGTCAGGGTATTCCCATGCTGAACCGTTCAGCCAGAAAGATCGGCTCGTTGCTTCAGGCAGGGTTACATCCTTTCGATCGCTGAGATTCCTTGCAGGCAACAACGGCATGAACGTTCCCAGCTTGAAACGAATGCCTATCCATTCACCGTCTGCGGGGCAGTCGGCTGTCGTCGCTTTCGTTTCCGGCCCCCGCACGGTGAGAAATGCCTTCCCCCTGTGTTTCGTCACGACCATTTCCCAATGACACGCGGCCATCGACAGAAAAGTGCCGGCACGCTCGCTATGACACCGCCAAATTCGCTCGACGAACGGCGAGTCCGAGAGCCTATCTTCAAAGATCAGGAACATGCTTCGGTCCAACCTAGTCAATGGAGAAGCGTCGATTGCCGGTTATCATGAGTCTGCTGCTTGTCTGCATGCCTGCCGGCATGCTTGTTCGTACGTGACTAATGCTTCGTCGCCATCTTGATCACGGCAAGCCGGCCTTTACCTATTTGTCGAACAAGGACTCAGAAATCGACATGCGCACCAGGCCACTCTCCTTGGATCGAGCCTGCTCGATCCCTTCATGGGTAGGAAAGCGATCCTATGGGTTCGTTGATGGCTGGCGCGAGGCCGGCGGCGCCCAATCCTCTCGGCACAGGCCGCCGAAAGGTCCGTACTCCGCGATAGAAAATCGATGATGATCCCCAGCTCACGGGTGCTGAAAGTTGACAACAACTCGAACCCATCGCAAAAGCGTTCACGAAGGCATGTTGGTGAGAACGATATGCGTAACGTTTGTGGTAGGAACGTGCTCCGTACAACGATACCCAAGTTTCGGGATATCGATACCGGCGAAAAGGTGCTCTCCCGACCCTAAGAGAATCGGGGAAATGGCGAGATGCATTTCGTCAACTAGCCCCGCTCGAATATATTGTTGGATGACAGACACTCCGCCACCGAGGAGAACGTCTTTGCCATCGGCTGCTTCGGCGGCGCGTTTCAATGCAGCGCGAATCCCGTCGGTAATGAAATGGAAGGACGTGCCGCCGTCCATGGTGATCACGCCTCGCGGATGATGGGTCAGCACAAACACTGGCGCATGGAATGGCGGATCGTCGCCCCACCACCCCTTCCAGGAGTCGTCCGGCCAGGATCCTCGGATGGGTCCGAACATGTTTCGACCCATGATCCACGCTCCTATGTTAATGAAACCCCGCGCCGCGAACTCGTCATCGATCCCCGTTGCACCACCTTCACCGCCATGCATCTGTTGAAATGTACGGGTGGCAAAGGCCCAGTCGTGGAGCGCGACGCCCCCGACGCCGAGCGGATGGTCAACACTCTGATTCGGGCCGGCGCCGTAACCATCAAGGGAAATGGTGAAGCTGTGGACGCGGAGCTTGGGCATGGGGCACCTACTGGTGTGTAGTCGATTGTGCAAACTGGTGGGAACATCGTCCCATTAATCACCGACCGCCAATTCGCTGATGTGGCCAAGGGCAGCCGCGAACAGAGCCCGGAGCTTGCCATAACGCCACCGTCGATGTCAGGAGATACCTTGTCACAACCCATGGGAGCCATGTTGACCTCTATTCTTTCTGCACCTGCGCTGGATCCATCCAGAACACTTCCCAGATGTGACCGTCGGGGTCTTCGAAGCTTCGCGTGAACATGAAGCCGTAGTCTTTCGGCGAATAGGCCTCCTCTCCGCCGGCCCGGAGGGCCTTATCCGCGAGCTCATTCACCTTCTCCTTGCTCTCGACGGCGAGGGCAGTAAGGACCTCGGTCATCTTGTGAGCATCGGCGATCTCCTTTTTCGAAAACTCCTTCACTTTATCGTGCGTCAACAGCATGGCGTAAATGTCGTCGCTCATGACCATGCAGGCCGCGGTCTTGTCGGTGAACTGCGGGTTGAATGAGAAACCGATGGCCTTGAAGAACGCCATGGACTTCTCCAGGTCCTTTACAGGGAGATTGACGAAGATTTTGCTGACCATTCTGACCTCCTTTCTGACCTCCTTTAATTCGTGCCGTGCACGCGAACCAGTTTCGCTTCCGACGGCGTTCCGGCTAAGCTCACCCCCTCGGAAGAGGACCGGCCGGATGGTACGTGTTGACGAGGACACCTCTAGGCGTGCTTCGCGTCTCGACCAGAGTGAGGCCACGCGGCGGCACGCCGTTCTCGAACAGCCGCTTTCCTTCGCCGAGCACAACCGGAAATATCCACATGCGGTACTCGTCGACCAGTTCAGCGGCGATCAGCGTCTGCAGCAAATCGCTGCTGCCCCAGATATGCAACGCCGGCCCGTC
>DATFFC010000056.1:0-10727 GCA_035250505.1 Nitrospiraceae bacterium
AAGTTTTCCGGGTTGAACACCTTCGACATTCTGGTTCTCCGCGAGCAGACGAAATTTTCAGGCTTCCTCGCCAATCTGATTTGGATCCTGATTTTCTTCGGCTTCGCTTCAATCGCGCCGATCTGGCCGCTCCATTCCTGGTCGCCGGTGGGCCACGCCGCGGCTCCCGCCGCGACGAGCATGCTCCATGCCGGAGTTCTGATGAAGCTGGGCCACTTCTCGATCATCCGGGTGGCGTACGAAATTCTTCCCGACACGACCAGGGAGCTCATGCCGATCGCCGCGGTCTTGTGCATCTTCAGCATCATCTACGGCGGGTTCGTGGCGTACTATGCCAAGGACACGAAGTATGTCATCGGCTATTCCAGTTCAAGCCATATGGGATACGTCTTTCTCGGTATGGCGGCCCTCGATTACATCAGCCTGAGCGGAGCCGTGATCTATATGTTCGCCCATGCCATGGCCACCGGGATGCTGTTCGCCATGGCCGGCTGGGTCTACGATCAAACCCACACCCGCGATATCCCGTCGCTGGGCGGCCTCTCCAACCGCATGCCGTTCATCGCGACCTGCTTTGTCGTCGCGTGCATGGCGTCCGTCGGCATGCCAGGCACGGTCAACTTCATTGCCGAAGTGATGATCATCGTCGGGAGCTGGAACAAGTATCCCTTCCAAGTGATCGTCGCCGTGCTGGGAATCGTCCTCACCATGGCCTATCTCTTCAAGATGATGCGGGGCCTGTTTTACGGCCAAATGGCCGAGAAGTACACCCATTCCCATGATGCCGTCGCGGTGGTCGATCGGCTGCCTCTGCTCTTGATGATCGCGGTCAGCGTGGGATTCGGGATTTTTCCGGGCCATCTCTATTCCGTGGTCCGCTCCGGCGTCGATCCATTGATTGCGCGCATCACTAAAGTGGTGCCGGTGGCCGAGCAGTCGATTCAGCCGCCGGCGGCGGCCGGTCATTCTCTGCCGGGAATTGACGGGGCCGGCTCCGCCATCAAGGTGGTCGAACGATGAATTTTACGCTCACCATGTCCGGGTCGGACCTCTTGCTGCTCTTGCCGGAACTGTTTCTGGTGGGATGGCTCTGCTTCGTCCTCATCATCGACTTTTCCTTTCGGCGTATGCTTCAAGAACACCTGGCCTATCTCAGCATCGCCGGCCTTGGAGCCACGCTGGCCATCCTGGCCTGGTTCGACATGGCCGGCATCACCGGCACGCTTTTCGGCAGGATGTTCGTGGTGGACCGCCTGGCGCTCTTCTTCAAAATGTTCGTGGTGGGCGCCACGATTTTGATCATTCTGGTGTCGATCGACTATGTCCACCGCTTTTCCTTTTTCCGCGGAGAGTACTATTTCCTCGTCGTCATGTCCGCGCTCGGCATGATGTTCATGGCATCGGCCAACGACCTTTTGTCGCTCTTTATCACGCTCGAATTTTCGACGTTCGGCTTTTACATCCTGGTTGCTTACCTCCGCGAGGATATGGCGTCCAACGAAGCCGGCATCAAATTCTTCATACTCGGCATTTTTGCCGCCGGATTGCTCGCTTACGGGATCAGCCTGGTCTACGGCGAGACGGGGAAATTGGTCTTCTCCGACATGAACGCGACCTCCGCGAGCCCCGGCTTGATCATCGGGTTCCTGCTGATCTTCGCGGCCTTAGGATTTAAGATCGGCGCCGTCCCGTTTCACTCGTGGATTCCCGATACCTATCACGGCTCACCGACGCCGGTGACCGCATTTTTGTCCATCGCCCCCAAGGCCGCCGCGTTCGCCATTCTGTTGCGGATGTTCCTGGTCGCTCTGGCCACCTTCAAACCGGCATGGACGCTCTTGCTCGTGGCGGCCTCGATCCTCTCCATGACCTACGGCAACATTGTCGCGATCGCCCAACGCAACATCAAGCGGCTGCTGGCCTATTCCGGCATCGCGCAGATCGGCAATATCTTGATCGGCTTGGCGGCGGGGACGAAGATGGGAAGCGACTCCATCCTCTTCTATCTGCTGACGTACCTCTTTGCCAACCTCGGCGCGTTCGCGGTCATCGTGGCCGTCAGCAACGTTATCGGCACCGACGAAATCGAGGACTATAACGGGCTCAACCGGCGATCGCCGTTTCTTGCCTTTGCCATGCTGATTTTTTTGCTGTCGCTCGCCGGCGTCCCGCCCTTGGCGGGATTTATCGGGAAGCTGTATATCTTCGTGGCCGCTATGAACGAAGGACTCTACATGTTGATCACCGTGGGACTGGTCAACATCGTCATTTCGTTGTATTACTACCTGGTCATCGTCAAGAAGATGTACATCAACGAACCTCTCGATCCTGCCCCCATCAAGACTTCGATGCCGATGCGGGTGGCGGTCTATGTCGGGCTTGCCGGCACGTTGGTGATCGGCATCTATCCCCAGCCCTTCATGGATTGGGTGGTGGCGGCCACGTTAATGTTCTCCAACGTTGCCGGTCCTGCTGCAGCAGTTCCTCCTCCTTTGCCTTTCGGCGGTTGACTTCTCCCAGCCGTCGGCGCTGTTCGATTGTCGTAAATTCCTTCACCAATCAATATGTTCTGCTACAATACGCCTTGCACTGACCTTCCAATCGGGCTACATTTTTTGGACGCGCCTTGATCAACGCTATCGACGCCGGACCGCAGCGACCATGCAGGCCTCCAAAACGCAACAACTGCCGCCGCCGGAACCCCGAACCTCGATTCCCGCGGAGCCCGGTGAACCTGCGCCGGCACGACACACGACCGCATCCCGGCTTCTCACCGCCTTTCAACGCTGGTCCATCGAACGGCGCGTCCTCGTCGGCTTCGGCCTCGTTATTGCCGGTGTGCTGGTCATCTCGGCGATCTCGTACCGAAATATGACCGTCTTGGTCCGCAACACGTATCAGGATCAACGAAGCCACGATCTCATCGAGCTCCTCGTCGGGATGGGGACGAGATTGGACGAAAGTGAAAACGGGCACCGCCGATACCTGGTTACGGGCGATGAAAGTTACCTCAAGGCGTTCCACATCTTGAACGAGCGGATGCCGGAGTACATCCGCTATGTCCGTGAATTGACCCAAGATATCCCGGAGCAGCGCCAGCATGTCGATCTCCTGAACCGGCTCATCGAGAAGCAACTGGAGGCCGAGCGGGCAGCCATCGAGCTCCGCACCAAGACGGGGTTCGACGCGGTGCGAAACATCGCGCTTGCCGGCGTCGCCAAGGCGGAACTCGAGGAATTCCATCGCATCCAGACGCAAATGGAGCATGACGAAAACCGCGCCATTCATCGGCGGGCCATGCAGTCGGCGGCGATCACCCGGAACACCATCGGCTTGCTCGGTGTCGGACTCCTCATGCTCCTGGTCCTGCTGGCTTCGGTCTACTACCTGATCCGGCACGACATTACCGAGCGGCGCCGAGTCGCAGGGGAACTGGCGCGGCGCGGAGAGTTGCTGGAGGCGGCCAACAAGGAACTGGAAGCATTTAGTTACTCCGTCTCTCACGATCTGCGGGCGCCCCTCCGCCACATCGACGGGTACGCCTCGCTGCTCCAGAAATCGGCGCACGCGCTCCTGGACGAAAAATCCGCGCGTTACCTTCAAACCATTTCGGAGTCCGCGACCCGGATGGGGCAATTGATCGATGATCTGCTGGTCTTCAGTCGCATGGGGCGGCAGGAAATGCTGCAGACCAGAGTGAATCTGGAACAATTGGTTAAGTCCGTCTTGCACGACCTTCAACATGACACCCAGAACAGGGAGATTTCATGGACCATCGGAGCGTTGCCCGACGTGAAGGGTGATCCGGCCATGTTGCGCCAGGTCTTGAGCAACCTGATCGCCAACGCCATCAAATTCACCAGTACCAGGCCGCTCGCCCGGATCGAAATCGGCAGCGACGAGCGCAACCCCACCGAAACGGTGGTGTTTGTCCGGGACAACGGCGTCGGGTTCGACATGCAATACGCGCGGAAGCTGTTCGGGGTGTTTCAACGGCTCCATCGTGCCAATGAGTTCCACGGCACGGGGATCGGGCTCGCCAACGTCCGCCGCATCATTCACCGGCACGGAGGCCGCACCTGGGCGGAGAGCACGCTGGATCAGGGCGCCACCTTTTATTTCAGTCTGCCTAAGACAACGGAGTCTACATGACCACGACGAAACCGATCCTGCTTGCCGAAGATAATCCGCGAGACGCCGAGCTCGCCTTGGCCGCTATGGAGGAATACCATCTCGCCGACAAGGTCATCCTGTGCCACGACGGCGCTGAAGTGCTCGATTACCTGTATTGCCGGGGCCAGTTCAAGACGCGGCTGCACGGCAATCCGGCGGTCGTGTTTCTGGACCTCAAGATGCCGAAGATCGACGGCTTGGAGGTGCTTCGCACGATCAAGAATGATCAGACATTGCGTCCGATCCCCGTCGTGATGCTGACCTCTTCACGGGAAGAGCGGGATCTCGTCGAAAGCTATGCCCTGGGCGCCAACGCGTACGTGGTCAAACCGGTTGAGTTCCATCAATTCTTGAAAGCGGTCAAAGAGCTCGGCATCTTCTGGGGCGTGATCAATGAGCCGCCTCCCGAAGGATCCAGCCGGCATCCGGCATGAGCCGCCGCAAATCCTGACCATCTCCAGGCCCGGACATACCGTGGAGCATCCACTTCGCCTTCTGTATCTCGAAGACAATCAGGCCGATGTCGACCTCGTTGAAATCAGCCTGCGTGAGGCAGGTATTCCGTGCCGAAGTCACAGAGTCGACAGCAAGCAGCAGTTTCTCAAAGCCTTGCAGCAGGGCGGATTCGATTTGATTCTTGCCGACTATGCCGTGCCGGCGTTCGATGGAGCGGCCGCCCTCGCGTTGGCGCGCAAGCTGTGCCCGGAGGTCCCGTTCATTTTTATCTCGGGTACGTTGGTGGAAGAATCGGCCATCGACATGATGCATCGGGGAGCCACCGACTACATCTTCAAGCAGCGACTCGGTCGCCTCGTTCCTTCGGTACAGAGAATCCTTCGAGAATTGGACGAACGGGCGGAACGCAAGCGCGCCGAGGAGGCCCTGCGCATCAGTGAAAAACAGTTCCGGCAGGCCCAGAAGATGGAGGCAGTCGGCAGGCTGGCGGGCGGGCTGGCTCATGATTTCAATAATCTCCTGACCGTCATCATGGGACATTCCCAGGTTCTGCTCGCTGAATTACCCCCTGACAACACCGCCCGGGCAAAGATCGAGGAAATGCAGAAGGCGGGAGAGCGGGCGGCCGCTTTGGTTCGCCAACTGCTGGCCTTCAGCCGCAAACAAACGATCGAGCCGAAAGTGTTGTGCCTGAATTCCGTGGTCACCAACCTCGACAGCATGCTGAGCCGGCTGATCGGGGAGGATATTCAGCTCGCGATCAGGACGGATCCCGAGCAGGGGCATGTCAAGGCGGACCAGGGCCAACTCGAACAGATCATCATGAATCTCGTGATCAACGCGCGCGATGCCATGCCCAATGGGGGACTCCTCGTCATCGAAACCTCGCAAGCCGAGCTCACCCGGACGCCGATGCATCACATCCGCCCTCTCCTCCCCGGACCTTATATGAAGCTCACCGTTACCGACACAGGATGCGGGATGGACCAAGATACGCTCTCGCACCTCTTCGAGCCCTTTTTTACCACCAAGGAAGAACACAAGGGGACCGGCCTGGGCCTGTCCACCGTCTTCGGGATTGTCACCAAGAGCGGCGGGGCCATCGACGTGTGGAGTCAGCCGGAACACGGGACGACGTTTGATATTTATCTGCCGCGCATCAATCCCGAAGTGAGCCCCCTGGCACTCAAGGCGAAGCCTGGTCAGGTGGCGCGAGGCACCGAAACCATTCTGCTCGTGGAAGACGAGACGAGCGTCCGGGACATCGTACAGGCGGAGTTGACCAAAATCGGCTATCGCGTCGTGGAGGCGATGAACGGCATCGAAGCGTGCCTCATTGCGACACAACAGGGCGGACACTTTGATCTGCTGCTGACGGACATTGTCATGCCGGGCATGAACGGACGTGAATTGGCCACCCGCTTGCATCTTATCTATCCCAACCTGCGGGTTCTTTTCATGTCTGGGTACCTCGACGATGTCACAGCCAATGCCGGATTGGAACAGCGTCAAACGGCATTTCTACAAAAACCATTTACTCCGGACGTGCTGGCTCGCACCGTCCGGCAGCTTCTGGACACGCCGGTCTCATTCCTCCGCGGGAACGGCGCGCGTACAACGAGTGATGTCACCGAACAGAACCCGACTTAACGCCCTGCGCTTCGTCGTCGCCACCTTGTGCGCATTGGCGGTCGATATATCACCCGTACCCGGCTTGACCGGCACCGGTGCGGCCGATCCCGCCTGGGAGCGAGTGATTGCCGGGATTATGGTGGCGCTCTGGAATCCGGCGCCCGCCTGTCCCGAGATCCCGCCGTTTTTGATGCTCGAGATCGACCCGGACCGTTTTCAGTTTTCCGTTCACCAATTCCGCGACGCCGGCTTGGCAACTCCCCCCACGATCGTGGATTGGCAGCGGCAGACCGGCGGCTACGTGCTCTTCAATGCCGGCTTATTTCGCGAAGACTATTCCTATCTCGGGCTCTTGATGACCGAGGGCCGGTCGCTCGGGAGCAAGCGGCACCACTCCTGGCAGGGCGTCTTTGTAGCGGAACCGACGGAACCGGCGCAACGGAAGGCGAGGGTGTTGGACTTGGCGTTTGATACGCTTCCGACGGAATCCCGTCAATTCTCCTATCAAGAAGCGGCGCAGTCCCTCATGTTGCTGGACCGAACCGGAAAACCGCGCGTGCGGCCCACCGGGAAGCGGGCGCATCAAACGATCGTGGCTGAAGACGCCGCGGGAAAGATCCTGATATTGAAGAGCGCCGGACCGGCGCCGCTCTATGGACTTGCCGAATGTCTACGGGATGCGCATCCGAACATCAAACAAGCCATGGCCATGGACGGCGGATCATCATCCGACGTTATTGCCAGCCCTGAATTGCTCAGTCTCATCCCCGATCTGGGCACAAAACAGGAATGGCGGTCGCTGCTCGAAGGCCACGCGACCCATCACATCGGCTTGCCCGCCGTGATCGCCGTGCGACCCCGAACGGCGGGACATCAGCCGAGCCGGACCACTCTGCACAACGCGACGCCCGCCCGCTAACCTCAGCGGACTTCGGCCACCGGATAGCCCGCCTCCATCCAGGCGTTCATGCTGCCGCTCACATTGTAGACATGGGTGTAGCCCAAGTCCGCCAGCGTCTCCGCCGCAATGTTGCTGCGATGGCCTGACTGGCAATAGACCACAATATGATCGCCCGGCTTGGCCCCCAGTTCCCGATGTCGCGACTTGATTTCCCTGAAATCGATGTTCATGTCCGTCCCGGGAATCTCTCCGGACTGGTGTTCCTCGGGGGAGCGCACATCGACCAGAATGAAGCCTTTCTGCTTCGGCGACGGCGCCTTCATCAACCCGGCTCGGAGTTGCTGAACCGTCAGCACATAGGAATGGTGCGCCGACGATTCTTGACTCATCCAAAGAAAGCAGCTAGAGATCAACACAGCACAGAGCCACCCCGCTCGATACGTCATGGTGTCCCTCCTCGAAACGGCAATGGATTTGGTTGGCGATGGTCCATGAAAACACTGCCAAGCTTGCAAGCTTTATGATAGGAGCCCGATGAAAATCTGGTCAAGAGCCGTTTTGTGGCCGCTCACGGTGCTTGCAGCCGGTTGCGGTGGGGACGGCGTGCGGCTGGCGCAGAACCTCGACAATGGAGGCGTCGTCGTCTATCCCTTCAAGAGCGAAGAGGGCCATATGTTGTCGGCTTTTCGAAAGGAAGCGGTGCGGCTGATCGAGGAACGATGCCCGGCGGGCCACACGATCGTTCGCGAAGGAGAGACCAAGGGCCGCCGGCGTCTGGCGGGCCCCATTCAAGCCGGTGGCGGCGAGGTCATTCAGGAACGGCGGTGGGGCATTCAGTTCGAATGCAAGTGAGTCGGACGACGGTTTGAGCCTCACGCGCGCGGCGGCGCCAAATCGGCGATGGTCAGCAAGCTCAACACCTTCACCCCTTGCGCCTCAACGCGAGCCCTGCCGTCCTGCTCCATGCGATCCACGATCACGAGCGCAGAGTGGACCTCCAATTTCGCCTCGCGCGCCGCGGCAACCGCTTTCAGGATGGATCCGCCGCTGGTCAGGACATCATCGACGATCAAGGCACGGTCCCCCGGTTTGACGGCTCCCTCGATCAGCTTCCCGAGTCCATGATCCTTGGCTTGTTTGCGGACGACGAACGTGCGCCATTCTCTACGCGGCATGGCATGAAAGGCATAATCCGAGATGGACACGGCAATAGCAATCGCACCGATCTCCAGGCCGCCGATACAACCGATTTCCAGGCCGCTGATGAGCGGCCATGCCAGCCGGGCGACTGCATGCCTGGCGGCAGGGTCCGCCATCAGTGTCCGACAATCGACATAAAAGGGGCTCGTGATTCCCGACGCGAGCTTGAACCCGTTTTCCTGGTCCCACTTGAACGACCCAGTCCGATGGAAGGCGCGGACTAATTCATTTTTGGAAAGAGAATCGACTGAGGTCATCGTTGGACAGCCTTCATGAAACCCCGTCATTGTACTCAGCCGTCTCGGAGAAGCAATCCGTTTTTTGCTCGAGCTGTCTGATCAGCATCCCTGCGACGAGCTTCAAGTCGAACGGCCAGACATACCGAAGAATGATGTCTTGGTGCATCCGCCGCAATCGGCGCAGGGTTTCCGGAATTTCGATTTCGGAATGCGCGCCGCCCGGCGTAAACATCGTCGTCAGTACCGTGATGTCCGTCGCTCCCTGCCGGACCAGCTCCTCCACGGCTTCTTCCAGCGTGGGCGCGCAGTACTCGTTGTACGCGACTGAGAAGAGAGCCCCGCCCAGCAACGGTTGCAATTCGGCGGCAAGCTTCTGAAGCCCGGACTGATAGGGATCGGTCTGTGCATTCCGCGGCCATCGGCGAATTCTCCGGTCCAATTCGATTTCGTCCGGCGAGGGTGGGTGGCCCTTGGCCCGTCGCTCTCCTTCCAGTCGTTTGAGCTTCATGACGAGATCCCGAGGGCAGTCCGTCGGGATCCCGCCATGCCCGACCAGAATCACGCCGACCTTGGATGGCTGCATAGTCTCCTCACGCATGATTCCGAAGCATGAGCTCCGTCGGATGCGGGTTCAGATAGACTTGGTTCCGGATATAGCTGATGCCGAGCGTCGTGACATGGTGCTTCACCAGCGTGAGCGGAACTACGAGTGGGACGAGGCCTGTATGATAGTCGGCGATGGCACCGTCAAGCTCGGCCCGCTCCGCCGGCCGCAATTGCGTCTTGAAATGGCCGACCACATGGTTCAGCACGTTGACGTGTTTGCGCCTCGTCGCTTTGACTTTGAACGTCTCCATAAAAAGTGCGCCGTAACGCTGCAGCAGATCCGTCGGCCGAAACCGTTCTGTTCGCGCGACCAGACGGCCGAGGGCCTGATAGTGTGGCCGGCTGTGCGCCAGCAGGGCGTATTTGTGGACCGTGTGGAATTCAATGATGGCCTGCCGCGTGACCGTTCCAGCCGACAACGTGCGCCACCGATGATAGCTGAAGAGGCGCTCGATAAAGTTATCCCGAGTCACCGGATCGCACAGCCGGCCCTCCTCCTCGACGGGAATCAGCGGAAACCGCTCCATGAACGCATGCGCAAACACCCCACTCCCATCCTGATCGGGCATCCCATGCTCATTAAAGACCGGAACCCGTTCGACACCGCAACTCGGCGAGCCTTTTTTGAAGACATATCCGGACAAAGCCAGCCCTTCCAGTTCCTGCACCCTCCGCTCCGAGAACCGAACCATCATGGTCGTGACATCCTGCTCGGTCTTAACCGTCCGGACCCGAGGTTGACGGAGGTCTCCCACCAGATGAATCGCCTCGCGCGGCGTGCCCATTCCGGCTTCAACCTCCGGACAGACCGGCACCCACTCCACATACCGGCCCAACACATCGACTAGAAAGCTGTCGCGCTTGTGACCACCGTCGTATCGCACCTCGTCGCCGAGCAGGCATCGGCTGATCCCGAGCCGAAGCGGCAACCGACGGGGCGGAGCATCCATGCAAGGCCGGCCCATCATCGCCTCTCACACTCATGTTACTGATAAAGAATTGCGGAGTAGAGCATACCAGAACGGCCCGCTGCCGCGCAGCGGGCCGTTACGGCTGCATGCTGCTCCTTCCGATCTCTTGCGCGCCGGGAACCAATATTGGGCCCAGCCACGGTCGTGCTGGGGCTAAGATGAACCCAACCGAGGCATTCCCATCCGGCACCATCCGGTAACCGGACACGTCAAGAAGAACGGGCGGAGAGGCAAGAGCTTGCGTGACGGTATGCTTGTCATGATTTCAACGAAAAATGGTACTCTCGCTCAACCGACGGTAAGACAAACCTCGCAAGGTGGTTAACACGTTCGTCTGACGCCTGAAGCAACATGAAAGTATTTGGAGGAATCGAAGCCGGTGGCACGAAATTCATCTGTGGCGTTGGTACGGGCCCCGATGACCTTACAGTGATTTCATTCCCCACAACGTCACCCAACGAGACGATCGGAAAGGCTGTCCGGTTCTTTCATGAGAAAGCCGGAGATGGGTTGGCTGCGATAGGAATCGGATCGTTTGGTCCCATCGAC
>DATFFC010000057.1:0-17773 GCA_035250505.1 Nitrospiraceae bacterium
GCCCATTCCTACGGAATCCCGTGAGTCGCATGTCGATGTACATGCCAACATGCCGATCTCTTCCCGCTGATCCTTCTTTTGGCAGACCAGTCCCACGGGAAACGCGTCTAGCCCGCATTATTCATGGCGGTTCGTCACGAACCCGAGGAGAAGGCGCGTCTCGGCGCGCCTGGGGAGGGCGGGTGTAAGCATCAGTCGCGTCGCGAGACGGGCTAGTTGTTCTGGGTAGTCTGCAGCCAGACAATGAACCGGTGAAGACGCTCCTGTTCCTCCGCATGGAGGTGAACAAATTCCAGGCCGAACGTCGACATGTTGGTCCATCGCACGTGGGCTACTTCAATTTTGAGTGGGGCGTTGGGGTCCGGCAATTGAACTCTGAGCGCCACGAATGAGTGCGCAGGCACGGATTCATCACTTTTGACGGCGCAGCCGTCTTTCGAAAGACTGGTCACAATCCCACCGCCCGCGATTTCGTTGCCGGAAAAGGAAAGGGGAAGTTCCACTTCGAAACGGCGGGTCTCTCTCCGCTCTCGCTCCATCAATCCTCTTATCCGATTGGATACCCGTGTATCATTTTGGAACGGCCGGGGGTTCCCCCCTAGCGGGCTGAGCCAAGGCCGGTTCACCAACCCCGCACGAAATCAGAACGATCCATCGTCTCGCGGCTTTACACTCATTTGCATACTCCGGCACAGCTATTGCTCAGCTCATCGCGCAGAGAGGATACCGGAATACAGACTCAGAGATGTCGCGCAGAAAGCCGCCCATGCAGAAAATCACCATCCATACGATCCATCATCTCTTTGCTCTCATCACGCTCTTGCGAAAGGCCGGACAGCACCGCATGCTATTCGCTCCTCTGATTCTGCTGCTTCCCCTCTCGCTCGGCTGGCCGCTCGTCGTCTGGCTTGCCGGAGGGCGGGGAAGTGCCGCCGCCAGTTGCCTACTCATCGCGGCTTGGCGGGCCGTCACTTACGCGACAACCGGCCATCAATGTCCGCCGGTCGCTGCAAGGCCTTCCGTTTTCCTTTAGTGTTTCTAGTGTTCTACCGGATCGGCCATGCGCTTTCGAATAATCCGGCGCCCGACGGCCATCAATCCAAACGAAAACCCAAAGGCGACCGGGACAAAGAACGCCGTCGCGAGGGTCGCGTTTTTCAGCCACCCGGCTTCGTCCAGAGCCTTGAACAGATAGGCCCCCAGCCCGGTCAGGTAATACGTGATGACGATCACGGACAGGCTTTCCACCGTCCGCTGGAGGATCGCTTGACCCCGGGTGGTGGAATCCACACTGGCCAGTAATTTGATGTTCTGGTCTTGAAGGGCGAGATTCTGCTCCTGAAGCCGCAGCTCGATCTGGGTCCGCAACACCGCCACGGTGGCCTCAAAATCCTTTTCCATCGCATCGATGCGCCGGAGAAGCTGCTGGTATCCGTCGGTGACACCGGTAATTTTCCAATAGATATATTCGGAGATCGGGCGAAGCGGCGGATAAGGCCGCTCCTGCATCGCGGTCAGGTTTCCACGGACGATGCTGTCATAGGGCACCGATGCCGAGAGCCGATACCGCATGGACTCGGCCAGGCGGCTGACCTGCAGGAGGTCCTGCGTCAGGACGGTCAGCCATTTTCGCAACGTCTGCGGGTTGGAATCATTCAACTGTTCGAGGAGGACCGCGCGCTGGTATAAATGACGTTGCTCGTAGTCATGAATCTGATCGACGGCCCGCGAGAACGCCCGAAACGGGAGCATCACCAGGTGATAGTAATTTTCGATGGCGACGACCGTATCGACGATCTTCGTGACATGGTACTGGAGCACTTCCACGTTGGGAGAGCAGACGAGGTATCGCTCTCGATCGTCGCCGTCCGGGGTGAAACTGGTCGCCGCCACGATGTCCTGACCAAAGATGCGACTGCCGTACACGTGTGGGCCCGAAAGGGCGCTCTCCAGATATTCCTGTGAGGGAAGCGCCTGAGGCAGAATCAAGATATCGAGGGCATTCACCCTTACACCGAGCGGACTCAGCGGGAAGACATAATCCGGATAGGTCAACGGACCGAACGCCAAGGCCTTGTTGCGATCTTGAGCGATATGCCAGATCTGATAGCTGTAATATTCCGTGTGCGCCTCCCATACGACCACCAGCCGATCGCCGTTCGGAGCTGACTTGGCGCCATAGCCGAACTTCTCCTGAACCTCCGACTCGCTGATGTCGAGGGAGTCGAGCACTTGCTGAAACTCTCTGCGACTCAGCGGGCGCTCCACGGGCGGATTCGCCATCCGGTGCGCGACATGATGAATGTGCGCCGGAGCCTCCAGCATGTGGAAAAGCCGGGGTTTGGTCGGCAGGTGAATTCGACCGAGCACCTCTTGAGGCCGCGCGGTCCGATCTGACTCGTTGGCTGGATCGCTCACCGAAAATGGTCGCTCGGTCTGCTGGTGATGTTGGAGGAGGCGCTATGCCGGGCGGTCAATGAGAGGCTATTCGTCTTCATCTTCTTCAATATCCTCGATTCCCTCATAGCTGGCATCGCCTTCGCCCATCGAAGCGGCGGCCTTCTCACATGCGGAGTCAATGATTTCCTCGGCTTCTTCAGGCGAATCCGCGCTGATCAAAAACTTCACCGTAATGCCATAACGTTGGCTCACGAGTCACCCTTTCCGTTCAATTGAACCCATGTGAACCATGTCCTGCTGCCTCAATTTCCTGCAGCATCACTCGCTCAAATACCATAAGCCCGTCGCGTTGTCACCCGTCAAAAACAAAAGCCCCTTCCGAACCATCAGGTCCGGAAGGGGCTCTACGGAACAGCGTAGTAGTTACTGCACCTTCAGCAGCATATGCCCACGCCGATTCTGTTGATGACAGGCTTCGTCGTGCTCCCGGCAGAACGGCCGGTCCTTGCCGTAGGAGACGATCGATAGTTGCTTGGGGCTGATTCCCAGCTCGACGAGAATGTTTTTCGCGGCATGGGCTCGTTTCTCCCCCAACACGAGATTGTAATCGTGGCTACCCCGCTCGTCGCAATGGCCCGAAATCCGGAGCATGGCGGTCGGATGGTCCTTGAGCCAGCTCGCGTTGTCGGTCAGCGCCTGCATGTCTTCATGCTGTACCATCCAGCGATTATAGGCGTAGAACACGTCGTGAAGCCCCGCCGCGATGGCCGCAGCCTCTTCACGTCGCAGCTCTGCCTGAAGCGGGCTCTCCCCCCTGCCTACCGGAAGCAGCATCGTCCCCATCTTACTGCGGCTCAATCGCTCTTCCCCCGAAATCCGGTCCCCCTCGACAGCTGAGAAGCCAGTGAGGCTGCCTCCTTCCGGATCGGAGACGCCGGCTTCCGGCCTCATGTCGA
The DNA here is from genome assembly GCA_035250505.1 of Nitrospiraceae bacterium. GTDB lineage: Bacteria > Nitrospirota > Nitrospiria > Nitrospirales > Nitrospiraceae > DASSBQ01. Next base: position 3,357 of record DATFFC010000057.1, read on the forward strand.
GACTCAACGACGGATACGATTGATCGACAGAGCCCGCTCCTCCTGCTCCGGTGTCTCCTGCTCCTCCGGATCCCACCGATCCTCCCGTGCCCTTGTCCGGCATCCGGCCTGCGCGAAGATCTGAGGATGTGCCGTCCTGATTTCGATCAGACGAGCGGAGTGACTGCTCAGCCAAGCGGCGAGATTGCTCATCGGAGCCGTGGCCGAACCATTTCGTGCCGCTACAGCCTTGAATGGAAAGCCCCAGGCTCACCAGGCCGAGCACCGCGATTCTGACATGACCGTACAACATAGAAGACTCCTTCAAAAATGATTTGAGAGCCCTGTTTGCCTCCATACCACTGGAGCGGCTCCCATGTTGCTATTAAATATAGCACCGGCGCTCGAGGCCGAAGGATTCTCTGATTTATTGAATAGTTGGGCCTGACGAGCGCCTTCTTTTCGAGGCGCTCAGGCTTATAAAGTCAGAAGAGAAGGGGCTGAAGGATCAGGGAACAGGCTGGTGAGGAATGCTCTACCCGACTGAAACTTGTTCATCCGCCACACGGCGCCGGAACCAGATGCTCGACGTCGCGAGGGCAAGCAGGACTGCGCCGATGCCGACAAGGCTCGCGGACTCGCTGGATACTTCAATGAGCCAACCGAAGAACGTCATGCCGGCCATCGATGTGGCCGTGGCGATAGCCGTATAGAGCGCCATGACCCGGCCCACCATATGGGCGGGCGAAATCTCCTGAATAATCCCCCAGGCGATCGGTGTCCATGCCCCCAACCCCATGCCGATCAACATGACGAGCAGAGTGGCCACCGTGATGTTCGAAGCCCAGACGAGCCCGCACAAAGCCAACCCGCCGACGGCGCTCGACAACGCAATAACCGATACCCGGCGCCGGAGATCCCATTCGGTAAGGCGCACGAGACAAAGTGAGACGACCAGCAGGCCCACGCCGAGCCAGGACCAAAGGTATCCGACCTCTACCGGACCGAGCGAAAGGAGCTTCTTTCCGAACACGGGAAACAGTGTCGTAAAGGCGCCGCTGCCGAACGTATAGAGCGAGGCCAAAATGATCAGCACCAGAATCGTGCGCCGAGATATCAAGGTATAGCGAATACCCTCGAACAGATCCTCGATCGCCGTTGTCCGGCGGCTCTCCGGCGGAGATGTCGTCATGCCGGCCGAGAGCCGGAGCGGGAATAAGAAGGCCGCCGATGCCAGGTAGGTCACCGCATTGACACAGAGCACGTCCTGGGACCCGGAAAAGGCGATTCCCAGTCCGCTGATGACCGGACCGATGATGATGCCGAGACTCGTGGTGCCTTGGAGAAGGGCATTGGCGGCGGTCAACTGTTCTTTCTTCACCATGAGCGGCACCGAGGAGGACAGCGTCGGGATGAACATGGCGGTTGCAATGCCGTAGAGAAAGGTCAATACGTAGAGCGATTGGACGGTAAACGATTCAACGGATACCCAGCAGGGGATCAAGCCGATCAACAGGGCCCTCGTCAGGTCGCTGCAGATCAGGATGGCTTTCTTCGGCAAGCGATCGACGACCACGCCGATCACGGGTCCCAATACAATTGGCGGTAATGTTTGCAACAGACCGATGACGGTGGTCTTCAGCGCGGAACCGGTGATGGAATAGACGAACCATAAGAGCGCCAGCTTGCTGACCCCGTCGGCCACCTGCGACAGCACTTGGCTCCACCACACCAGGCTGAAATCGCGCGTGAGGAGCCATTGTCTGCGACGGAGGATCGAACGTTCCGTCATACGACACATCTCCTCTTCCTGATCCATCGTGAGGGACCGGCCTAACAGTAGGCGTATGCCGGCTGTCTCCCGCATACGAGACCTCAGCTTACCAGGTTATATCGGAATGGGGCCGACAAGAAAGGCGGGCAAACCGATTGGGCGGCAGGACCTGACTCAAACTCTAAGCCGCCGCCTGTTGAGCCATGACCGCTTGACGCATGAACCGAATCGCGACGGCTGCCGTTAATAACAGAACCAGACCGAGTCCGATAAGGCTTTGCGCCGGACCGACCGCGTCTGCAATCCACCCAAAGCCGGTCATGCCGGCCATGGCGGCGGCCATCGACCCCGTGCTGAACGTCGTGAGCACGCGGCCCATGAGGTGTTCCGGGGTGGCCTCCTGCAGCAGCGCCCACACGACCGGATTCATGACCGCCGTGCTGCCGCCGACGACGATGACCACGGCAGCGGCGACCAGCGGTGTTTCCAGCAGACTGAGGCTGCAGACCGCCAGCCCCCCCACTGTCATTCCGCGGACGATCAGGCGCAAGCGGCTATGCAGATCTCCTTGATGTGCCCAGGCGAGCCAGGTGGACACCGCCAGCATGCCGACCCCGAGGCCCGACCAGAGCCAGCCCAGTTGAACCGGACCGACCTGGAGAAACTCTTTCGCGTACACGGGCAGAATGAAGACAAAGGCGCTCGCGCCCAAGTTGTACAAGGCCGAGATAATGACCAGAAGAAAAATGGTGGATTGTGTGCCGAAGACGAATCGAAATCCCACTTTCAGATCATCAAGCACGGAAGGGGAAATGCTGCCGGCCTCGACGCCGGTCTTGAGCCTTTCATGGAACCGCATCGGGATAAGACAGAGAGCCGATACGAGGAACGTGGCGGAATTCACATACAAGACGTTCTCCGCGCCCATCATCGCGATGAGCACGCCGCTGATTGCCGGCCCCAGCAACAACCCGACGTTATTGGTGCCTTGGATCAAGGCGTTTGCCGTCACCAATTCAGAGGGACGGACCAAGCGCGGGACAGCCGACACCAAGGCCGGCCCAAAGATGGTCGAGACGATCGACGTCAAGAAGATCAGGACATAGAGGCCTTCGAGGGAGAGGAGGTCGAGAGCGAAGAGAGCCGGGATGAGGAACGTCATGACGGTGCGAATCAAGTCCACCCAGATCATCACGGTCTTTTTCGGCAGGCGATCGAGAAAGACCCCGATCATGGGACCGAACAGCAACGGCGGGATGGTCTGGAGCAATCCGACAACCGTCATTTTTAAGGCCGACCCGGTCAGGGTATAGACGAACCAGAGGAGAGCGACTTTGTTGAGCCCTTCTCCAATTTGAGAGGTCATCTGTCCCCACCAGAGCAACCCGAAGTCCCTGGTGCGGATCAAATACCAGCCCCGACTATCACGCTCGCCGCTGTCTTCCACGTCTTCGCTCCTGCAGGTGTTCCCTCAGTTGCAGTGCCCTTATATGTATGGTGACAATAAGACATTTCGATGTGAAAGGATGACTCGGAATGACCCTAGTCCGCCTCAGACAAATATTCGGTTCAAGAAGGACTTTTGTCTAGATCGGCGCACCGGCAGAGAGCTCGGGAACGACGGCATGATACCGCTGAGCCAAACGGCAGTAGAGCGAATCGGCCAACGGCTCAAGGTTGACGCAGTCCGCTTCGTTGTACGCAAGCACTCGTTCCAACGCACCTGCGTCACGGCTGTGTCGCCAGCGATTCCACCAGCGGACTGCATCAGACCCGTCCATGCCGACCAGATCATTCCTTCGCGCGATGCCGATGGCTGTTTCGATGGATTTCAGTCCTCCTCGCAACCCCACGGTCCGAGCGAGCGGACACAGATCGACGTGAGGCTGGTCCAGTCGAAGTCGAGGGAATTGTATACGAAGCATCGGCACATCAAACCCCATCCCACAGAACGTAACCAGCAGATCATACTGTCCCAGTTCACTGCACAATCGCCGGTCCGTGAGGGTATCTCCGCGGATCAGGGAGGTCATCGTACCGCGGCCATACAGGCCTACGACGGTGACCTGGCCGAACGAATCCGTCTCAATGTCGAGATACACCGCCTTCGGGCGCAGCCATTGATACAGTCGCCACTGATGACGCGACGCGAGCTGCCGGGCGAAAAACCGCGCGTTAGCCTCCTGGTACTGCTGCTCGGCCAGCGCGAGATCTCGATCGTAGAAGGCTTTTCGGCTTCGACCGACGCCGGGCACATCCGGGTGAGACAGAAACCGATGCCAGTTCGAGAGGCCCAGCTTCCACCACTTCTCCTCAGTAGCGAACCCGACACCGGAAAGAAAACAAAAGGTCGATTCGATCATGCTCCCTCTCGACTTCGTGGCGTGTCCGTGGCGTGACAGGGAACGATTGATATCGCCGCGAAATAGACATCTACCCGCCCTACATGGTGAGTCCGCGTGTCACTCCCTTCATGACCAATCTCCCGGCCAATTCACCGATCTTGGTATGGGTGCCGCTGTAGCGCAATCGACCTTCGTCCCCGGATGCAACCACGACGGCGTCGGTCCCCGTTCCGGTCGCGCCCGGACGACCACTTTGGCTGGGAATATTCTGGGCCAGCAGGCTCGCCGTCTTGCTCTCCGTGATCACCTGCACGAGGGTCACCATAGCCGAGATCGACAAGGCCGCGTTGGTGACGAGAATGATATTGATCGTCCCAGCCGGACTCGTCCGCAGTTCAACGGTCGGTTCTCCTGCCCTGACCGCATTGGTCACGCCGACGGTGAAGAATCCTTCAACCCATAGATTCTCCCACTGTTCTCGCAGGACGATTAATCGCCGCATCAAGACGGCCGTCATGAGACCGATGCATGGTTGCGGCGCGGACAGTGTCTCGGCCACCAGGCCCAAGTAACGGGATGGATCCCTCCATCGCCTGCGGCCATCACCGGAAGCCTCGCTGGTACAGACGAAGTGCTCCGGCACTTGGTGATTCAGGATCGAGCGCGCCATCACCAAGCCACCGAGCCGCGGCGCCGAGGACAGCACACGTCGCGGCGTTCCCAAATCAATTACCAGCGTCTGGTCCTTGACGTCAAAACAGGTCACAAGCGCGTCACAATGACCGCCACCTGCTTCCTTATCCATGGAGAATCTCCTTTAATGCACGGCACAGCCGCATGTTGTCCCGGCGACGCTTGACGGCGATTCGAATAGTTCGCTTGTTCAGGCCCGGCACATGGGAACAGTCACGAACCAGGATACCGCTCTTCCGCAACCGGTCGGACAGTCGGCCGGCCGACATCGCGGACGGGAGCTCGATCAGAAGAAAATTAGCGGCCGACGGAAAGACATGCAGGCCCGGTATCGCACGCAGAGCCGATACGAACCTTCTTCGCTCTTGTTCGACGTAACGGAGACTGGCATCGCGGTAGCCGGTTTCTTCAAGCGCCGCCAGGGCTGCGATCTGAGCGAGCGCGTTGACCGACCACGGGACCTGATGCTGCCGCACCTGTTCGAGTACCGCTGGATGGCCGACCAGATATCCCAGCCTCAGACCGGGGATGCTGAAGAATTTCGTGCAGCTTCTAAGAATGACCAACCGGGGACATCGGGACAGCGCATCGAGCAAAGAATGGTCCGGCGCAAATTCACAGAAGGCTTCATCGATGACGAGCCAGCGATTGTATCGGTTGAGAACACCGGTCAATAAAAGGAGGTCGCGCTTCGCCACGACCTGACCGGTCGGGCTGTTCGGGTTACACAAGAACACCGCCTCAATGTCCCGCTGCTTTTCCAGCCGCATCATGACGCGCTCGATCGGCGGCCGATAATCCTCCCTTCGAGCCGCAAAGGAATAGGTGCAAACCGCGTCCGCCCGGCGGATGGCCGACTCATATTCAGAGAACGTCGGTCCAACGACCAGCGCTCGCCTGATCTTGAGGCTACCGGGCAGCAAACTGATCAATTCCGCCGAGCCGTTTCCGATCAAAAACCGATCCGGCGGCAGGCCGAACTGTTTCCCGAGAGCCTGCCTGACTTCGTACGCATCAGGATCGGGATAATGCCCGAGAGCCCACAGTCCGTTGCGCAGGGCGCGCAGCACGCGACCGGGTGGGCCTAACGGGTTGATGCTGGCGCTGAAGTCGCACAGCTCCGCCGGCCGACGATGCTGTTCCCTCGCCACCCGATAGATATTGCCGCCGTGAGCATCAATCGCTTTCACCACAGGACCCAGCAGGCGAGCAAGGCGGCCATCATGAACACGATCCACATCAGGCACACCGCCTCGGTAATTCGCGCGGCCGTCATGGGCTCACGTGCCGTGCCGATCGCTGGACGAGATTCCGGTCGCCCTTCATACCAATTGGTTCCTCCAAGCTGAACGCCAAGGACTCCGGCCATCGCGGCCTCCGGCCGCCCGCTGTTGGGACTGGGATGGTTTCCACCGTCGTCGATGAGCGTTCGCCACCCCTCGCGCAGACGTCGCAGACTCGCGAACCTGACGCCTGCCGCGGCGACGATGAGCATGGCCGTCAGACGGGCAGGAATCCAATTCATCGCATCATCCACGCGGGCCGACCCCCAGCCGATATCGCGATAAGGAAACTCTCGGTGTCCGATCATGGAATCCAGCGTATTGATCGTCTTGTAGGCCCAGGCCAGCGGGGCGCCGCCGATCGCCAGAAAGAAGATCGGGGCTACGATGCCGTCGCAACTGCTCTCCGCAACCGTTTCGACAGTTGCCCGCACGATCTCCGGTTCCGGCAAAGCCGCCGTGTCCCGGCCGACGATGAGGCCGACGGCGCGGCGGGCTTCTTCAGTCCGTCCTTGGTTCAGCGCATCGCTCACCTTCCAGGCATGGTCGGCAAGGTCCCTTGCCGCGAGCGCCCAGAAGGCGAACAGCATTTCGATGAGTGCGGCGACGTTTACCAGGTCCGCGGCACGAATGGCGCTCCACACGACAAGCGCACTCGCCGCCGGCAGGCCGACTGCCACAATGCTGCCGCTCACCTTCGCCGCCACAGGATGGCTGGTGCAGGCTCCGGCGAATCGCCCGTGCCCCCACTCGATCAGCCCGCCGATTCCTCTCACCGGATGAGGAAACCGGCGAGGATCTCCGAAGACCAGGTCCAAGCCGCAGGCCCCGAGGAAAGTGCCGACCGTCATCGGCGACTCATGAGCGCCGGCGCCGCAATCAGAAAAAGGATTTCCGCCCCCTCATTGATCAGGCCGAACACATCCCCGGTGATGCCGCCGCAGAGCCGCCGCGAGAGCAGCGCGATCCCTCGTGCGGTGAGTCCGGAGAGTGCCAGCGCGCTCAGTCCGCCCGTCGGCCCGAAGCACCAGATCAACCAGATCCCGGCGAAGACCGTGGCCCCCGCGACATGTTCGGTCTTCAGATGAGTGAGGAACGGCTCGGCCATTCCGCCTTCGGCGCGGGCATACGGCATTCTCAATCCACCGACCGCCATGGCCCAGCGGCCGACCAGCGGCATGCTGGCGACGGCGAGCCAGCGCCCGTGCTCCGGCAACGCCGACAAGCCCAGATAGCGAAGTCCCAAATCTGCAATCAAAGCCATCGCTCCCATGGCACCGACCCGCGGATCGCGCATAATTGCCAATCGCTGCTGCGGCGTCCGCCCGCCGGCCCATCCATCGATCGTGTCGGCAAGGCCATCCATATGAAGCCCGCGTGTGACAATGATGAGCAGAACAACCACCAATCCGTCGCTCACGGTCCGTGACAGGGCCATCTCGAAGACCCACATGGCGGCCACGAGCAAGCCGCCGACCAGCAATCCGACCGCGGGGAACCAGATCATCGAGTGAGCCAATTGCTCGGGCGCAATGATATGGTGCCTGCGACTCACCGGAACGATCGTCAAAAACTGCCAGGCCACCACAAGCCGGCTCAGCATCGCTCCGCTCGCTCTTCGGCCCCGGACACACCGGCTTCGTCAAAGGTCGCCATCTGGCTGTATATTTTGATTGCCGCCTGCAGCAGCCCGATGCCGAGGCACGCGCCCGTGCCTTCCCCGAGCCGAAGCTGCAGGTCAAGCAATGGCGTCAATTGTAAGTGAGCGAGCACCGCCTCATGCCCGCGCTCGACCGAGCGATGGGAAGCGATCAAATAGTCCCGACAGACGGGCGCCAGTCCCACGGCGATCAGTGCCGCCGCGCCGGAGATGAATCCATCGAGCATGATCGGCACACGAGCCGCCGCCCCGCCGATGATGAGCCCGGCAAGGCCGGCGATCTCGAACCCTCCGACCTTGGCCAGCACATCCAAGGCTTTGTTCGGATCAGGCCGATGCCCTGCCAATGATTGTTCAATGACGGCAATCTTGTGGCGCATCGTGACGTCGTCGATACCTGTTCCCCGTCCCGTAACTGATGCGACCGGTTCGCCGGTGAAGACGGAGGTGATAGCCGCGCTGGGCGTGGTATTGCCGATGCCCATGTCCCCGGTGCCGACCACGCCGATCCCTTCCCGCGCCGCCTCGGTCGCCAACGCGATACCTACTTCCACCGCCTGCCGCGCTTGGTCCTCCGTCATCGCCGGTCCATGAAGGAAACTGTTGGTGCCTGAGGCAACTCTGCGGTAAATCAGGCCAGGAAGCGCCGGAAGCTCCGATGCCACGCCGATATCGACAACCCGCACGTCGGCGCCGACGTGCCTGGCCAGCACATTCACCCCGGCGCCGCCCCGCAAAAAATTCAAGACCATCTGCGCCGTCACTTCCTGCGGATAGGCGCTCACGCCGTCCTTCGCAATTCCATGGTCTGCCGCGAATGTAAAAACGGCGGCACGAGGCAGACTGGGTTTGAGCTCGCCTGTCAGCATGACGTAATGGGCGGCCAATTCTTCCAGTCGGCCGAGGCTTCCCGGGGGCTTGGTCAGTCGATCGAGTCTCGCTTGCGCCCTGTCCCGGAGGCTGCGATCAGGCGGTTGAATCCGTTCGGCAATTTCTTCAATCGTCATGGTCGCTTCCTTACTTGATACGCAGCGCTTGTCCGGCGATGATGAAGTGGACCTCGTCTGCTCCTGTCGCAATTTGTTGATGAACCTTGCCTGCCATGTCTCGAAACCGGCGTCCCGCGCGGGTCACCGGGATCACACCCAGACCCAATTCGTTGCTGACGAGTACTGTTTTGGCAGGAGCCGAGCGGATCGCATCCAGCAAGTCATCGACCTTGTCCGGGATGGCCCTGTCCGACACATGCTTTCCTTGTAAATTGCTGAGCCAGAGGGTCAGGCAGTCGACCACGATCGTCCGGTAGCTTGCCGCTCGATCTCGAAACCACCCGGCGAGGTCGATTGGAATTTCCGCCGTGGCCCAGTCAGCCGCTCTCGAGGCGCGATGACGCCGAATCCGCTCGGCCATCTCCCGATCCAGCGCTTGGCCGGTCGCGACGTACGCTTTGGGCGATGTGCCGCCGGCCAAGTCCAGTGCCACTCGGCTTTTGCCGGATGCTGCGCCGCCCAAGACGAGGATCAATCGGGAGCCTCGGCGGCGCTCGAACTGCGACGAGTCGGATGAGGGTCGATGCACGCGCGCTGCACGCATCGACCGCCGGCCGGCCAATCCAGTATTTCGGCGATCACCTGCGGCCTTATCAAACACCAGAATCCTCGCCTTGTGGGGTCTTCTATGCATCTGGAATCCGAACGGACGTTGAGATGGACGGCCCCAATTCGCCACGACTCACTTTGTTGAGGCAATCGGGACAGAGACAATTTTCAAACCTCGCGGCGATCCAATCCATCTGCCGCTCCGTGATGCCGATTTGCCCGCACCAGCAGCCGTAGCCGCCACAGACGAATGATTGCCCGCAGGCTTCGCACACTTTCGTGATCGGCCCTTTCATTGCAACCCTTGCTCCATTCCTCGTATTCCGCCGCTCGTATTTCGTATCTCGTCACTCGTGAAGGTCCACGACGCGAAGAATAATGAGGCGCACGGCGCGATGAATAAATCGCGCCACGTTCGTGCGCGCCGGCGAGTCGGTGAGCCGGCAGTGTCTTACCACGTCTGTGCACGCCCGCGAGGTGCGCGAGACGATGAATAAATCGTCTCACGTTTGCGCACGGGTGCGAGTCGGTGAGCACCCAGTGTCCTGTGAGCGGGCTGTGTCCCGTGAGGCGGCAGTTCTTCCATGGTTACATCTTGCCGGTTACAACCGACGGACGACGAGATACGAGCGACGAAATACGCTCTTCAGAATTCGATCCCCGGCTGCGCCTTAATCCCTTTTCGGAACGGATGTTTGACCTGCTTCATCTCCGTGACGAGATCGGCTTGCTCCATCAGTTCCTGAGGTGCCCCACGGCCGGTGATCACGACATGCTGCATCGGCGGCCGTTGGGTGAGTACAGACAGCACATCGGGCAGCGAAACATATCCATGCTGCAACGCGATATTGAATTCGTCGAGAATCACCATCGCGTACGACGGATCGCGCAGAAACTCTCCGGCTTTTCTCCATGCCGCCTGGGCGAAGGCGGTATCCCGCTCCCGGTCTTGCGTTTCCCAGGTATAGCCTTCTCCCATACGCAGAAAGACGACGCCGGCGCCGAACGACTTCAACGCCCGTTCCTCCGCCGTGTCGATGGCGCCTTTGATGAACTGCACGATGGCCACCTTCATACCATGACCCGTGCAGCGCAAGGCCATGCCCAATGCCGCGGTCGTCTTTCCCTTACCTGCCCCCGTATAAATAATGAGCAGACCCCGCTCCTCCTGCGCGGCCTCGATCCGGCGATCGACCGACGCTTTCAAACGTTTCATGCGAGATTGATGTTCTTCAGTCGTCTCGGGCACCTGGCTCTCCTTTTCATTCATGCAACCGTGCGCCCATCCCTATAATGGCCACCGGTCGTCATGGATTTCCTCACGTTTGTCAACAGAATCATGGCGCGCTCATTGCTTCGAGACGCACTTGTCATAGAGATCCTTGAGCAGCCCCATGGAGTCGTATTGCTGCTTGAGCCGGCGGTAGGCTCCTTCGTTGTACAGCCGCCCAAATTCTTCCTTCGAATAGTACGAGCTCGAATAGAGGGATTTCTGGCCCGCGAGTTCGCATACCTTGGCTTCTATGACCCTATTGAAATATCCCTCTTCACGGTCGGTCTTCACCACGTCCCAGAAGCCAAAGTTAACGTAGAGCTTGCGCGGATCGATGGAATACAACGAGTACGAGACTGATGGATCGTAGGCCTTCACAGGACAGATCCAGACCGGCTTGATTCCGACCTTCTGATGAAGGAATCGCGCAAACTCGGGGGCATCCTCGATGGGAATTTCGACGTCTTGAATGACGGCTTCCTGTCGCCCCTGAATCGCCCTGGTCACTATCTGCGCCGCGCGTGAATGATGAACCTGCTGCCATAACTTCCAGTAGACCGCCGAACAAAGCCGCTTCTTCCCCCACAGCCGCCGCATGAAGGAATACTGCAGAAGAAAATGCTTGGAGCACCAGAACCAATCGGTGTCCCAACGCCAGAGATAGTCCTGGGTCGTCAGATAATCCGTCTGTTTGCGCGGGATTGATTGATAGTAGATCCGGCGGTAGGTGTAATCGCTCAGCCATTCGACGCGATCCACGAACTGGCCGATGGTGATGTACAACTCTTTGTCGTGAAACATCGTGCCGTCGACAAAATCGACGGACCGGTCCTCACACAATTGCGCGATCCCCTGGAAGTACTCCTTCAGATCTGTATACCGATGATGTGTCAGCTTGACGAACTGCTTGACCGGAATGAGCTTCACGACTGCTCTCAATGCATATCCCAGCGTGCCGTACGAATTGGGAAACCCAAAGAACAAGTCGCTGTAGTCGTTCCCATTGGTTGCAACCACGATCCTGCCGTCAGGGAGCAGAACCTCGAGTTCCCGCATCGTTTCGTGGACAAATCCATACCTGAAGGATGATGATTCAATGCCGATGCCGGCAATGGCGCCGCCCACGGTGATCGACTTCAGCTGGGGAACGACCGCCGGCATCAGATTGAAGGGAAGCGTTTCTCGGACCAAGTCCTCATAGGGCGTGAGGCCCTCGACCTCCGCCCAGTCCTCCTCCTTGTCGATGCGAATCACCTGATTGAAGCGGCGCAAATCAAGCCGATGCACCTCCTCCTGCTCGCGATGCCGGAAGAGATTGGACGTCGTTTTCTTGAGAGCCAACGGTCTTCCGCGGCTCATGTCACGAAGCGATGCACGCACCTGCTCCCGCTTGTCGAGATAGTTGTCCATTGAGATCATGACGGGTTACCGCACCGGCACATAGCCGCCCAACACTCCTTGTTTGGACATCACGAGTTGCCAGAGATGAAGCTTCCGGGCACGAAAGCAGCCGGCCAGAGACAGGATATAATAGCGCCAGGCACGATAGAACCGTTCGTCGAGCATCGGTTTCAGCTGCTCGCGATGGCGATCGATGTTGTCCTGCCACGCCATCAAGGTCTTGTCATAGTCCGGCCCGAAATTGTGCCAGTCTTCCAGCACCAGGAGCCCATCCATGGCGGCGCTCAACTGTGCGACCGACGGCAGCATGCCGCCCGGAAAAATGTACTTGTCAAACCACGGATCGGCGGTCGTCACGGAGGCGTTATTGCCGATGGTATGGAGCAGGAACAGTCCGCGCGGCTTCAGTGTTCGGTGCGCCGTTTCCATCAACGTACGATAATTCTTGAATCCGACGTGCTCGCAGAGACCGATGGCCGCCACCTTGTCGAACTCTCCGGTCGCTTCTCGATAATCTCCGTGAACGATTTCAACGGGAAGGTCCGCGCACCATCGGCGCGCGTAGGCCACTTGCTGCTCTGAAATGTTGTACGCAGTCACGGAACAGCCGTAGTGGGTGGCTGCATAGTAAGCGAAGCCTCCCCATCCGCACCCGAGTTCCAAGACACGCTCGCCTTTACGGAGTTGGAGTTTTCGACAGATCAGTTCCAGCTTGTGCTCCTGAGCTTCCTCCAGAGTGCGCGCTCGCTTCCAATACCCGCACGTATACTGCATCAGCGGGCCCAGCATCTTGCCGTAGAAGTCATTGTCCAAATCGTAGTGTTGGTGCGCCACTCTCCTCGAGAGACGTTTATTCTGCATGTTGAAAAGACGGGCTTTGAGTGCATTGAAGATGAGCCGCTTATCGACGACCGCCTGGTCGAGCTGGACCGTGTGGAACTTTGAGAAAAACTCATCCAACCGTCCGGAATCCCACCATCCTTCCATGTAAGACTCGCCAAGACCCAGCGACCCCTCTGTCAGGACGCGGTTATAGAAACCATCGTTGTGCACGCGGATGTCCCCGGGCTGGGTGCCGTTGATTCGAACCTGTGCCCTCTCGAGCAATCGTTCAATGACTTGTTTATGGTTCACGGTCACTCTCGCGCCCGGGTGCCCGACCTGCCGACCGACGACGCCGCCATCCCCGCCGATAACTCAACTCGCTCGTGCCCGGGAAGCCGTTTTCAACGGCAATGGTCCTGGCTTTGATTTTCACCGGAGGCGTTCTGAGATCCCAGACAATCCCGAACCAAGACAACATCGACAACACATAATAGGACAAGTCCACCTCCCACCAAAACCATCCCTGATTGACGGACGACTGATAGTGATGATGGTTGTTATGCCAGCCTTCTCCGCAGCAGAGCATCGCGAGCACGAAACTATTTTTGCTCTCATCGTTCGACTTGTACCGGGTTCGTCCCACCATGTGGGTGAGAGAATTGATGAAGAATGTACAGTGATAGAGGGCCGTGGTGGAAATGAAAAATCCCCAGACAAGACCCGGAAATCCCCACAAGGCATAGATCAGGACCGCGTAAAGAAAAGGCGGGATGTAGTGATATCGGTTCAAGAATTGAAGCTCGGGATAACGAGACAGATCCTTCACGCGTTTGAACTCAGTCCCCGCGGACTCTTCGGTCAACATCCATCCGACATGGGCGGACCAGAACCCTCTCTGCGACGGCGAGTGCACATCCGACTCTTGATCCGAGTATCGATGGTGATGTCTATGGTGGGCCGCCCACCACAACACGCCTTTCTGCGCCGACGTCATCGCAAGAAAGGCCAAGAGAAACTGAAACACCCGGCTGGTCTTATAGGATCGGTGCGAAAAGTACCGGTGGTAGCCGGCCGTGACGCCGAACATCCTCACATAATAGCTCGCGACGGCAAGCAGAACCCACTCCGGCCGGATGCCGGTATGAAAGGCCCACACACACATCACGTGGATGCTGAGAAAGGGGATGAGATCCCCGTACTGAACGATCGCGGCGATGTACGGGCGTACGAGAGGACGGTCTGCGGCATGGACAATGCTCCTCATGCGCGAAATCCGCTGTGTTCGAGTTGAACGTGCATGTTCATATGCCTCCTTTATTTCATTATGCGCCGAACGCCGGCCCGCGCCGCAGAACGAGCGGCCTCGACCAACGCCGCTGCTGTCTGGGGATGACTGTTAAAATGGAGATGGGTATAAAGCGCCAACGTCCTTCTCGTCATGAGTCCGTCCGGTCCTTTGGATTCTCCTCGGGCATCGGTGAGCACACACGCGTAGGTCAGCGACCCTGTGGGGTTCAACGCCGAATAGTGAAATTCGTGTCCGCGCACAACGGTCCCGGGATCACCAAGAATGCAGGATTGCGAGA
>DATFFC010000058.1:0-9241 GCA_035250505.1 Nitrospiraceae bacterium
GGAGATGATGTGCCCACGATTCGCTCGACCCGGTCATCACGACCTCCCAGATCGCGATAGCGGCGATAGTGCGCCAGCGCCTTAATCGTGTCCTTTCGGTGGAGTTCGTAAAACACACCGATGTTGTAATGGGCTTCCGGCGAGTCCGGCTTGAGGGAGACGGCTTTAGTGTAGGAGCGTTCGGCCTCGTCCAAGCGATTCAGACTCGTGTAAACCATGCCCAAATTCATGAGGGCTTCGGCATAATCGGGACGGTACCGCAGTACTTCGAGAAATTCTTTCTCCGCATCGGCGAGGCTTCCTTGACTGCGGTAGACGAACGCCAAATTATAATGGGCGTCGACCAAATCCGGGCGTGCTCGAATGGCCTCGCTGTACGCATGGGCCGCCTCCACCAAATTGTTGGCCCGCTCGGCCAGTCTTCCCAGGAGGTACCAAGCATCGGCATGGTTGGGGTTCACTGAGGTCAGGCGAGCCAGGTGCTCTCGCGCGGCGCGGGCATCCCCCTGCCTGTCGTATAGATTCGCCAGGTTATACAGCGCGTCGGTCTGATCAGGATGCATGCGGAGCAGCATCTGATAGGTGCGCGCAGCGGCGGCCCGGTCTTGGCGGCCTTCATAGAGCCGCGCTAAATCTAGGTAGGCCTCCTTCCCGGCCGGGGCGGCCTCGATCGCCTTACGCAGGACCTGCTCGGCTTCCTGGGATTTGCCTTGGGCAATATAGACGTCGGCGAGATCGTTCAAAATTCCGGCTGAATCCGGGTCCAGTCGATGGGCCTGGTTCAAGGATTCTATCGCTTGGGAGGCGTCCCGTTTTGCCTTGAAGTAGACCAACCCCAACACATGATGGGCTTCGGTCAGGCGCGGATTGAGTTCGATCGCCCGCTTCAACGCATGGATAGACCCGTCCGGGTCACCGTCGCGGAACAGGACGACCCCCTTTTCATACTGCTGTCGGGCGGCATCCGACGGGAGGGCTTTCGCCTCTGAAGCCGGTGTCCAGTACGCCATCCCAACAAAAAGGAGGATGATGGCAAACGGCTGCACGCAACAGGCGGATTGTTGCATGAGACTCACTGAGTGTAGCGACGGTCGGATGCCGGAAGATGTGGAAGGAATAATATGTGACTATAGACAGGGTATCGGGAGGAAATCAACGGAGGATTATAGACATCCGCGGCATTACACGAGTTGTCCGGCCTGACATTCATACTTGATCAAGACGCCGTTGGCTTCCCACCCCGGAGGGCAGAGCTTCCCGGTGCCGTAGTAATCTCCGTCGATGACGGTCAAGGGCGCGACGTTCTTGACCCAGTCTTGCACCTGGCCGTTGGCTTCAATGTAGGATTGAAAGAAGTAGGGTCCTCCGCTCAGCGGGAGTTCCGGCACGACGAAGTCCACATAGCCTTGGCCGCGCAACGTCAACGGCACGGGATCGACGATGTCGGACGCGAGGACAAAGAGATCCTGGCCCTTCCGTCCATTGACGGACAGGCTCATCTTACAGTAGCGAAATTCCTTCTCGCTGAGACACCGGTAATGCATCCGGAAGACGGTGCTTCGGCCCGTCATGGCGGCCGCCAGGGGACGTCGCTCGTCGTCGAGGATTTCGATCTGGGTCAAGATGATTTGCCCCAAACCGACGCGATCCGTTCGCTGGAAAATCGGGGTTTTCGCCATGGATGACAAGGCATCCGCGTATCCCTTCACCACTTCCCGGGCATCTCCCTGCTTCGCGATCCTGCCCTTCTCGAGAAGGATCGCTCTCTCGCAGAGACCTTCGATGACGGTCATGTTATGGCTCACGATCAAGACGGTCCTGCCGCTGCGGCTGACCTCCTCCATCTTTCCCAGGCATTTCTGCTGAAAACTCGCATCTCCAACGGCTAACACTTCGTCGACGATCAGGATTTCCGGCTCCAGATGGGCGGCGACCGCAAAGGCGAGCCGGACATACATGCCGCTCGAGTACCGCTTCACCGGGGTGTCGATGAAGGTGCCGACACCGGAAAACTCCACGATCTCATCAAACTTGTTCTGAACTTCGGTGCGCCGCATGCCCAACATGGCGGCATTTAGGAAAATATTCTCCCGTCCGGTCAATTCCGAATGAAATCCGGTGCCGACTTCCAGAAGCGAGCTTACCCGTCCGAAAATGTCGGCCGTTCCGGCGGTCGGCTCCGTGATCCTCGAGAGAATTTTCAACAGCGTGCTTTTCCCGGCTCCATTGTGGCCGATGATGCCGAGCACTTCTCCATGCTTGACCTGGAACGACACGTCCCTCAGCGCCCAAAACTCGGTGGGCCGGACGGCGGACCCTGGCCGCCAATTCGTGAGACCGCTCACCCGATGCATAATGTGGTCGCGTAGCGTGTTGTGCTGGACCTTGCGGGCTCCACGCCAATACCGTTTTGAGATCTGGTCTACGATGACGGCCGAATGTCCCATGTCAGATCACATCCGCAAAGGTGCGCTCCATGGATCGGAAGTAAATGAGTCCGCCGACAAATACCGTGACGACGATCGCGAGGCTCGATGCAAAGGCGGAAAAGTTCGCCTCGAAACCCGGAAGCAACGCCCAGCGGAATCCCTGGACCACGCTCACGACGGGATTCAGCGCGTACAGCGGGCGCCACGACTCGGGGACCGCACTCATTGGATAGATGATGGGAGAGACGAACATCCAGAGCTGAATGAACATCGGAACGACATGTCCTACGTCTCGATACTTCACGTTCATGGCGGAAAGCCAGACACCGCCTGATAAAGCGATCAAGAAGGCCAGGCCCATGAATAACGGCAGGGTCATGATGCGCCAGGTCGGGACCACGCCGAACCAGACCATCAGGCCCAGGAACACGGTGAATGCCAGCAGCAGGTCCAATAGAGGAGCGATCGTGCCCGACAGCGGGAGAATGAGACGCGGAAAGTAGACCTTGCTGATCAATGGAGCTTCGCCCACCAAACTGGTGGCGCTCCTGCTCAACGCCTGGGACACGTAGAACCAGGGCAGCAGGCCCGCGTAGAGAAAAAGCGGATACGGAAGTCCGTCCGAGGAGATCTTGCCTGCGTAACTGAAGACCGCGGTGAAGATGAGCATGGTGGCGAGCGGCTGAAACATTGCCCACGCGGCACCCAGTGCGGTTTGCTTGTAGCGAACTTTGACATCCCGCCACACCAGGATGTAGATCAACTCTCGATACTGCCAGAGAGCCGGCAGATCCAAATGCAGCCATCCCTTGGATGGCCGGATCCTGATATGCGGGATGGACGGTCCATAAGTCGCTTCAGCACTCGATTTCGCCACGCGTACGTACCTCTTTCATAGCAAGCGGATACTTCCGGACCAATCCCGCGCGATCCTGCCCTGATCGTTCTTGATCAGTTTCGCCTGGTGGGGCGGCCGGCAGAATTCCGTGGATGGGCCGAAAAACCTGTTACCGTCCAAAATGGGGACCGGTCCTTATATCATGACGCAGGCCGCCAAATCGACTGGCGACGAGCGGTAAATTTGATGCATCATCCGATCGCCCGAGACCTCCCCGAGGCCGGTCGCTGTTTCGGTAGGATTCATGTCACAATTCCTGTATACTGCCGTATTCAGGTGTCGAATGTGCCACGGTTCCGCCGTGGGCCGACTTGTCCATGCTGACGCAACTCCTCAATTTTATTTTCGGCAGCAAGAACGATCGTGAGATCAAGGCGCTCCGGCCGATCGTCGAAAAAATCAACGGCATCGAGCCCAGCCTAACGTCTCTCTCCGATCACGCCCTCGCCGACAAGACGCAGGAATTTCGCAAGCGCCTCGCCGCCGGCGAGTTGCTGGAGGACCTGCTTCCCGAGGCCTTTGCGGTCTGCCGGGAGGCCTCCCGCCGTATCCTCAATATGCGCCATTTCGATGTGCAGCTGATCGGCGGCATGATCCTGCACAAAGGCCGCATCGCAGAAATGAAGACCGGCGAAGGAAAGACCCTGGTCGCGACGCTCCCCCTCTATCTCAACGCCCTGGAGGGCAAAGGCGCGCATCTGGTCACCGTCAACGATTATCTGGCCAAACGCGACGCCCAGTGGATGGGACCGTTGTATCACTCGCTCGGCCTGTCGGTCGGCGTGATCCAGCACGACGCGTCGTTCCTTTTCGACCCGGCATACAGCGCCGCCGACAAACGCCTGCAGCACCTTCGGCCCTGTACCAGGCAGGAGGCCTATCGAGCCGACATTACGTACGGCACGAACAACGAGTATGGGTTTGATTACCTCCGGGACAATCTGATCGTCAGCGACTTGAACCAGTGCGTTCAGCGGGAACTGAACTTCGCCATCGTCGACGAGGTGGACAGTATCTTGATCGACGAAGCCAGAACCCCGTTGATTATTTCAGGTCCCACCGACCAGTCCACGGATCTGTACTACCGCATCAATGCGATCATTCCGCAGCTCAAGATCGAGCAGGACTATACGATCGAGGAAAAGACGAAGACCGCGTCTCTGACGGAAGAAGGAAATATTCGGGTTGAAAAGTTGCTCGGAGTGGACAACCTCTACGACATCAAGCACATGGACTTGGTCCACCATGTGGTGAAGGCGCTCCAGGCCTACGCGCTCTACAAGCGTGACGTGGACTATGTGGTGAAAGACGGCGAAGTCATCATCGTCGATGAATTTACCGGGCGGCTGATGCCGGGGCGGCGCTGGAGCGACGGACTCCATCAGGCGGTCGAAGCGAAGGAAGGGGTGAAGATCGCCAACGAGAATCAGACCTTGGCTTCGGTCACGTTTCAGAATTATTTCCGTATGTACAAGAAGCTGGCCGGTATGACCGGAACTGCCGATACGGAGGCAGGGGAGTTTGCGAAGATCTACAATCTCGATGTCAACGTAGTGCCGACCAATCGAACCATGATCCGCAAGGACTACGCCGATGTCGTCTACCGCACGGAAAAGGAAAAGTTCACCGCCATTGTCGAGGAGATCAAGGATTGCCACCAGCGGGGGCAACCGGTGCTCGTCGGAACCATCTCGATTGAGAAATCCGAACGGCTCGCCGGCTATCTGAGCCGGCAGGGCATCAAGCACAATGTCCTGAATGCCAAGTACCACGAAAAGGAAGCGGAAATCATCGCCCAGGCCGGGCGCAAGGAAGCGGTGACGATCGCGACCAACATGGCCGGTCGCGGGACCGACATCCTCCTGGGCGGCAACGCCGATTTTCTGTTCAAACGTGTGCTCTATCAGGACGAGAACCTCCCGGACGCCCGCAAGCAGGAGATCTACGAACAGATCAAGAGCGAATGCGAGAAGGACAAGCAGGAAGTCATGGCGGCCGGCGGCCTCCATATCCTCGGCACGGAGCGCCACGAAAGCCGGCGCATCGACAACCAATTACGGGGCCGAGCCGGCCGGCAGGGGGACCCCGGATCATCCCGCTTCTATTTGTCGCTGGAAGACGATTTGATGCGTATTTTCGCGTCGGAACGAGTGTCGCAGCTCATGTTGAAGCTCGGCATGGAGGAAGGGGTGCCGATTGAACACGGCATGGTGACCCGAGCCATCGCCAATGCACAGAAGAAGGTCGAAGCGCACAATTTCGAGATCCGCAAGCAGCTCCTGGAATACGACGACGTGATGAACAAGCAGCGCGAAGTCATCTACCAGCATCGGCATGCGGTCCTCGCCGGCGAGAACATTCGCGAGGACGTGCAGGACATGATCCGGGAAGTCGTCGGCTCCTTCGCGGACACGTACTGTCCGGCGGATCAGTATCCGGAGGAATGGGATTACGACGGACTGGTGGAAGCGCTGCACGGCCAGTTTGCGTTGGACATCCGCCAAGGACAGAACCAGTCGGTCGACCACCTCAAGGATTTGGGCCGCGATGCGTTACTGGAAGAGCTCCGCACGACGGTCATCCAAGCCTATGAACGGAAGGAACAGGAACTTGGCTCCGAACTGATGCGGTACCTCGAAAAGCTGATGCTCCTCCAGGTGATCGATCACCATTGGAAGGATCATCTGTTGGGCATGGATCACCTTCGCGACGGGATCGGGCTCCGCGGCTACGGCCAAAAGGACCCGCTCATCGAATACAAGCGCGAAGGGTTCGACATGTTTTCCAGCATGATGGATCGAATCAAGTCGGATGCCTTGGACCGCCTGTTTAGGGTGCAGGCGGTCAAAGGGGAAGAACAGCCTCCTCCTGCCGTAGCGGCCCCGCCGCCGCCTCGCATGATCCTCAATCGCGGTGAAGAGCCGGCCGCTCCTACCACCGTCCAGCGCCAGGCCGATAAAGTCGGCCGTAACGATCCCTGTCCCTGCGGCAGCGGCAAGAAATATAAAAAATGCCACGGAGCGTGAAGAGGCGCGGCTGACGAAGCGTGGACACGTTCGGTGTCGTCCATGATGCGCTGAATCGACGTGTCGGCTCGCCCCCGTGCTTCTTACGCGCGCTCCTATGAGGCTGCGCCGAAACGTCGCAATGCCGTCGCGCGCTGACTCTTTTTACCTTTCCTCGGCTCGAACGACGCCATGGCCGACCAGCCTCAGTGCCCATCGCTTCCATCCGCGCCAAGACAAGAGAGCCAGATGATGCACTTATAGGAAGTTTGGATATGAAGCTGAAGCTGGTGGTTGGCAAGTCTATAAACACCCACGCCTACTTGCGGATGTTAATGGAGACAATCTCGCTGATATCGTTGGGTTCTGCAATGGCGGCGTCGCGGTTGAGCGCGAAGTTAGCCTCTGCACCGCTGCCACTCCGCTGGATCTCGGCTTGCGTGAAGCACGGCCAGCACGACAATGACGTTGCCTTCGACGGCAAAGTACGCGGCATCGGGAAAGCGCCTGAGCAGCGCCCGGCGGATACCTTGACCGAAGTTCTTGGTACTTCAGCGGACCCTCGACGATCCGGTCATAGGTGGCGCGCAACTCGTCGAGGAACTCCAACCCCAATCCTGATTGTTCGTTCTCGTACCAGTGGAAGGTTGCCTCGATATCAAGATCGGCTTGCGGTTCCGAAACCAGTCGGTACTCGATCACCGGCTCTTCTTGCCGAGACGTTTAAGGACATCGTGTGCCGACCGAGCCCTGGTGGAGTCACAGCGATAGTCAGCGAGCCGCTGCTCTGCCAGCTCGATGTGGCTCTCCGGCACTGGGAGCTCGCCAGGACTCTCTGCAACACCGTCCCAGAGCGCTTGTAAGTAGCGAAGCTGCTCCGTCTTCGAGAGCTCGCTGAAACCCGGAGGTTCGGGAACTGATGTGTGCCCCCATGTATACCTCACTGCGATAATACCGGAAGGCTCACCCCTGCGCCAGTCCTGTCATCTTCAGTCTAACGACCGGCGGTTGAGCGGCCGGCGCCCACCGGCGTCCGGCCGTGATGAGCCGAGCGCGGCTGTTTGCGTGTCGGCTCCAGCGACTTGCTAGGCGGCCAACCGCACCAGTTCACTGAAGACGCTGACGCCATTTGTCGGGATCGCGGGAGGTGTGAAATACGCCATAGACCGTCACCCGGCCCTCGATATACTCGTAAAAGATCGCATATGGAAAGCGACGCACCAACCCGCGGCGATAGTTTTCGTGAACCGTACCATACATCTCGGGTGTGCGACGGATCGCCTCAATACACGCATCGACACAGCTCAAATACTCCTCCCCCAACCGATCCGCCGTCCCTCGTACCAGGCGTGCGCCTCGGCGACGTCTCGCTCGGCCTCCGGCGCAACGATCAACTCAGCGGCCATCGCGACTTCGGGCTCTTCGTTTGACTTCTTCCCACGTGAGCCCGGAGGCCGGGTTTGCCATCAGGCGGGCCTTTCTCCGGGCCAGCTCTTCCTTTTGCCAGTC
This sequence comes from Nitrospiraceae bacterium, assembly GCA_035250505.1. Lineage (GTDB taxonomy): Bacteria > Nitrospirota > Nitrospiria > Nitrospirales > Nitrospiraceae > DASSBQ01. The sequence continues at coordinate 7,842 of DATFFC010000058.1, forward strand.
ATGAACTGGTACCGCTTCGGGTGTGGCCGCAAGGTCATCCCACAAATCTTCGACGAGCTGAAGCTTTTCTGATGGACTCAGATCAAAGATCGAAGCATCGGTTGAGCTCATCTGAAATCCTCCTGCAATGGTGTTCAAAGTATGACGAATCATTCTGCCGCCTAACGCTGGCGCTCAGCCGCGCCTGGAAGCGGGAGCGCAGTGGACGCTCTAAGGCGTCGGCTGCAGCGGTCTGTTGGGCAGCGACTACGTGCGTCACTCAGTTAGGTCGCCGTCGAAGTCTGAATCATCAAAATTGACGCCGGGTGCGCCAATTACATCCATTAGTTTTAGACGATCACCTTTATCAGCCAACTGTTCGTAATGATGCTCGAGCTCGTCTCGTACAAAAGGCTTGGCCGCGTCGGACTGAAAGCAGTCCAAATACTCGTCAACAAGCCCGGGATCGAATTCGAGCGGAGGAATGCCCCGAAGAAACCGTAGGTACCCGGATGTAGCCTTTGTGTTCATGAAGAAAACGAGTAATTCTTTCCACAAGACGTCCTCGGCAGGGATGTCGGCCTCGCCTAGGAATATGGTCTGCGCTTTCGATCCGTCGCGCAGCTCGTAGCTGTATAGGTTCAATTCATGAGCCCGCGTCTCGACGATCTGATACAAGACCGCCGAAATCTTTTGTACAGTCTTTCGAAGGAACTTGCGATACCGGGCTTCATTAGGAGTGCCCAGGATGGAGTTTGGATCTGCAAATTGCACTTGAAGGTGCTTGGCGAAGAAGCCACAAAGCGCATCTCTTTCCTTTCGGAAGTCAGAAACAGAGGAAAGAGAAAAGCGATCGTACCGAAGGGTTCTATAAAAGGTGGCTAGCAAGCTCAGAAGTTCATTGTGCGGTGTACTTAGATTGACAGTCGTGTGCTGCTTTATTCGGTGGAGCAGGTCAAGATGGTTATGCGTTATCAACGACTGCTCTAGTGCTTCCTGATCTCCATTATCTTTGTGCTCTAGCAATACGACAGCAATCTTCAGTAAGCGCTCCAGGCCCACGGCTAGGTAATAGAACACCTCGAAGATCTCATCCGCGTAGTCGAGCTTTCTCAGCTCGTGGAACCGGCGGAGGCCGTTGTAGATAAATGCCCCTGAGATGCTGACTTCCTCGCCGAACCTAAAGTTCTTCCAGAATTGCGCTGGGTTCATCGGTGTCTTTGGTGACTTCAGTGCGAGCTCACTTCGCTGCCTAACGCCGAAGCTCAGCCGACCGCTCAACCGCTGCGCGGTTTCGCGGTCGGCTGGAGTGCCTTGTTAGGCTTTTGGCGCAAGACGGCTTATCTTGGGTCGCCGCCGCCGCGTCAGCGACCTCTCATGAGCCACGAATCGCTCCGCAGCAACCCTGCCAAGTTGCGTCT